>CAYJCU010000022.1:0-24535 GCA_964368765.1 uncultured Rikenellaceae bacterium | reverse complement strand
TTGCAGGATAGGTAGTTACTAGGTTTTTTGATTTTTTTACCGGACAACAATATTTGTTTTTCATTTGTCGTATGTAACTCAGACACAAATTTATAATAATCACCTATGGGTTAATTAATTATTATAAATTTATGCTTCGTTTCATAATATCTACTCTATAATTGTATCAATATCAATTTGCGTAAAATCTTCAATTATATAGTCATAGTCTGTGTGTGCATCCTTTGGGTGTGTTGTTGCCACAGCAATAACTTTCATCTCTGCATTTCGTGCTGCTTTAATCCCTGCAAATGAGTCCTCAAAAACAACACAATCTTTAGGCTCTATACCCAGTAATTTGGATGCCAAAAGAAACACTTCAGGATTTGGTTTTGCTTTTGTAACCATATCGCCATTTGCGATAGCGTCAAAATATTTAGCTATTCCGCATTTCTCAAGCACAAAATTTACATTTTCAGTTATTCCTGAGCTACCAACGGCACACTTTATCCCTTTATCCTTAAGTGCTTTCAGTGTGCTAACTAAGCCATCAAGTGGTTTTATAGTCTCAGAATATATTTCACGATAGATAGCCTCTTTTTCGAGAGATAATTTAGTGAGCTCCTCGCCCTCTATTTCACGTCCCATGAAATATGATATTATATCATCATTACCCATTCCTGCGAACTGTACAAATTTCTCTGCACTCATCTCTACCCCATAACGCTTACAAAATATTGTAAACGCCTCTACGTGTATGTCGTTATTATCGACTAATACACCATCCATATCAAAAATTACTGCTTTTTTCATGCCTTATATAATAATTTATTGCAATAGATTAAACTATCTCTTATCCAAAATTCAGATTACTAAATCTTTATCAGCCTTTTGAAGGGGTGACTAATTAAAACTCTTCTTAGGAGTATGTTTGCGACTACCGCTCTTTGGTTTTGATTTTTTTGCCTTAGGGGCTCTTTCAGTACGCTGCGGACGCTCCTCTTCAACATAGTTACCATGTTTCTTACGCAGTTCGATAAGCCATTTAGGTAATTTATCCACCTTAGGGGCCTCTTCTACCTTACGGCGTGGTTTAGCTGTTGGTATAGGGTTATAATTAATAGCTCTTATAGGTATAATACGCTCTCCATCAACCTTAACAACATCGCCAGCAGAGACCTTTGAGTTTAAAAGGGCAGGTTTATCATTTATCGTAACCTCGTCATTAATTATATATGTGTCCGCCTCTCTACGTGAGCAGTATCCACTCTCACTAAGGTATCTGTTTATTCTTATTGCCATAATATAGTTTTTAGAGTGCAAAAATACATAAACTTTTTCATAAATAAAAAAGTTTGCGTATCTTTGCAGGATAAAATGAGTAAAATAATCAAATATTATGAGTAGTAATAATATATTATCTAAGTTGGAGGGCGTTAGACAGCGTTTTGAGGCTCTTAGCGAGGAGATTACATCGCCTGAAATAATGAACGATATGAAGCGTTATATTCAGGCTAATAAAGAGTATAAAGAGCTTGCACCAGTAATTGAGGCGAGTGATAAATATCGTAATGCTATATCTAATCTTGCTGAGGCTAAAAATATATTAGCTAATGAGAAAGATGAGGAGATGCGTGAGATGGCTCGTGAAGAGGTAGAGGCTCTAGAGCCTGAGGTGATAAAGTTAGAGGAGGATATTAAACTTCTTCTTATCCCAGCAGACCCACAAGATAGTAAGAATGCTATTGTTGAGATACGTGGTGGCTCAGGTGGTGATGAGGCGGCTATCTTTGCAGGAGATCTTTATCGTATGTATACCCGTTTCTTTGAGCGTATGGGGTGGAAATGCGAGGTTAATAACACCAGTGAGGGTACTTCAGGCGGTTATAAAGAGATTGTGCTTAAAGTTATCGGAGATGGTGTGTATGGTCTACTTAAATATGAGTCAGGAGTACACCGTGTGCAGCGTGTGCCACAGACAGAGACACAAGGACGTATTCACACATCGGCATCGTCGGTAGCTGTTCTTCCTGAGGCTGAAGAGTTTGATATAGATCTTAAGATGGAGGATATTCGTAAAGATACTTTCTGTGCGTCGGGACCTGGTGGTCAGTCGGTTAATACAACCTATTCGGCTATTCGCCTAACACATATCCCAACAGGTATTGTTGTTCAGTGTCAAGATCAGAAATCACAGCTTAAAAACTTTGATAAGGCTCTTGAAGAGCTACGTACACGTATCTTTAACTTAGAGTATCAGAAATATCTTGATGAGATAGCAGGACAGCGTAAAACAATGGTATCGTCGGGAGACCGTTCGGCTAAGATACGTACCTATAACTATCCTCAGGGGCGTGTTACAGATCATCGTATTAACTATACAGCCTATAACCTGCCAAATGTTATGAATGGCGATATTTTAGATATAATAGAAAAACTTCAGTTTGCTGAGAATGCAGAGCGTCTAAGAGCGAGCGAAGAGTAATAACCTAAATTTTGGTTAATAAATAATATTTAATATATAGTGTTATGAATTGCGAACAATTAACAGAACAAATAATAAAAAAAGGTAGTTTTCTTTGCGTTGGTCTAGATACCGATGTTAATAAGATACCTATGCATCTATTAGCAACTGAAGATCCTATTTTTGAATTTAATAAGGCGATAGTAGATGCTACGGCGCAGTATTGTGTAGCCTATAAACCAAACCTAGCCTTTTATGAGGCAGAGGGCACTAGAGGGTGGATCTCTTTTGAGAAGACAGTGGATTATATCAAGAAAAACTATCCTGAAATATTAATTATCGCGGATGCTAAACGTGGAGATATAGGCAATACCTCAGAGATGTATGCTAAGGCTTTTTTCGATGATTGTGGTGTTGATGCGGTTACTCTTTCGCCATATATGGGGTTAGATACTGTTAAACCATTCCTGTCGCATAAAGGCAAATGGGCTGTTCTTTTGGCTCTTACCTCTAACCCATCATCTAGCGATTTCGAGACAGAGCGTATGGCTGATGGTAGCTATCTTTATGAGATGGTTCTGCGTAAATCTAAAGAGTGGGGTAATGAGGATAATACTATGTATGTTGTGGGAGCTACTAAGGCTGAGATGCTTGCCGATATACGTAAGATAATACCTAATCACTTCTTATTAGTTCCTGGTGTAGGTGCGCAGGGGGGCTCGCTGAGTGATGTTGTTAAGTATGGTATTAATAGCCAGTGTGGGTTATTGGTTAATTCGTCTAGGGGTATTATTTATGCCGATACAACAGAAAATTTTGCAGTAGTAGCTGGTGAGGAGGCTCGTAAGTTACGTGATGAGATGCAGCAACTTATGATAAATGTTGTTGATGAGTTCAATAAATAGATGTTGGGCAATATATCCACTTCCGGAAAAGGGGGCTAGTAACGCTTTTGCGTGGATGGTGGAGAGTGCCGCTAAGCATGGTATTGAGTTAGAGATACTCTTTGCTGAGAATCTCTCAGTAGAGATAGATAATAGAGGTGTTGCGCTTTACTATGAGGGTAAGAGCGTAGCACCTCCTTGTTTTGCTCTTATGCGCCATTATGATGACAGATTATCACGCACACTTGAAATTATGGGTGTTCGTGTTATTAATAATTCGCTCTCTATGTCTCTCTCCAGAGATAAATATCTCACACATGTCACCCTTGTTGCCAATAACATACCAACCCCTCAGACTTTTTACCAGTGCAGTGATTATAATGCTATTATCAACAGTCTAGGCACTCCGTTTATTTTTAAAAGTATACAAGGGAGTAAGGGCGAGGAGGTTTTTTTGATAGATAGCGAGGATATGTTCAGAGGGTGTGTTCTGCGTCACCCATCATATATAGTACAGCGTTATGTCGTCTCTAGTTATGGCAGAGATATACGTGTGTGGGTTGTTGGGGGGCGTGCTGTGGCGGCTACTATGCGCCATAACGCCACTAGTTTTAAGAGTAATCTAGCTTTAGGGGGCGAGGCGTTACCCTATCCTATGACCGATGATATAGCACAAATAGCAACTGCTAGTTGTGATGTTTTAGGTATTGAGTTAGCAGGTGTTGATATATTATTAGGGGATGATGATAAGCCTATTGTGTGCGAGGTGAATGGTAATGCTGGTTTCAGAGCTTTTTCTATGTATGAGGAGCAGGTTGATATACCGTATTATATTTTTGAGTATGTTGCCACCCTTATAAAGTAGTAAAACACCTCTTTATTTTTATTGCCTAGGAGGTATGGAGCCCCACAGAGCGAACGCTAGTGAGCGTCGCCAGCGTAAGCGGGGCGTAGTTTTTGAAGCGTAGCGCACTTTTTTCAAAAAGTGTAATCCGAAGCGATAGCGACGGCAAAAGAAAAATCTGCGTAGCAGATGTGGAAGAATCTGACATTCACGAATGAGAAAGAATCAGTCGTTCACGTTTGCTTTGCAAACAATTTATTTGCACTCGCTACCGCTCATGATTACACTTTTTGTAAAAAGTGCGCTACGCTTCAAAAACTACGCCCCGCTTACGCTGGCGACGCTCACTATCGTTCGCTTTGTGGGGGCTACATACCTTTTGGGATTGTGGGTGCACCATACCTTAATTGTACTGTTACCCCCTTTCCTATATACTGGGGCACCAAACCTTATAACGTATTACCCTTTTCCTATATACTGGGGCTACATACCTTATAACGAATTACCCTTTTCTCTCTACCTAATAAAATTCATATAAATCTTCTCTTCTCTATCATAAGGTAGTGGGGTTTTGTCGCCTCTGCTTTTCAGTATATGTGCCATATTCTTACCTAGTACTCGCATTATCTGCACCCCTTCGCTATCTTGTTCTGCCTCTTTAGGTGCTAAACCATGTATTATACTCCAGTAGTTAGATGATGCTATACTCATTTCGCAGTAGTTAAGATAGTGATTTAGTGAGTTAAATGTCATTGTGCCTCCTGAGCGCCTTACCGCTACTACCGATGCCCCCACTTTACCCCTAAATAACCCACCGTTTGTTCCTGCCACTACAAAGGCTCTGTCTAAGAACGATTTCATTGTGCCCGCTATGCCTGAAAAATATACTGGCGAACCTATTATTATGCCATCTGCTTCTTTCATCTTTTGTATGGTTTCGTTCACTATATCATCTTTGAAAACACACTTCTCATCTTGATTTTTTGCACACACGTAGCACCCTATACACCCATGTATCAGTTTGTGCCCTATTGTGATTATCTCAAATTGAATACCCTCTTTTTTCAGCTCTTCACCCACCATTGCTAGTGCTGTTGCTGTGTTACCCTCTTTTCTGGGGCTGCCATTTATTGCTATTACTTTCATCTGATTAATTTTTTATTTATATTGCACCACAAATATAGTGAAAAATCTAAAAACAATTTTAATTAAATAGAGATAAATTAAAAAAAAATTATTAATTTTGCAGATTATATATACCAGTTAAAGATGTTTAGTAAGAGTAATATCCTTTTTGAGGATAATCATATATTGATAGTTAATAAGCCAATGGGGCAACCTGTTCAGAGTGATGAGTCGGGTGATTTGTCGTTGGAAGATGAGATAAAAGAGTTTATTAAGAGTCGTGATAACAAACCAGGAAATGTTTTTCTAGGTGTTGTCCATCGTCTTGATAGACCCGTCAGTGGTGCTGTTATTTTTGCCAAAAGTTCTAAGTCATTGCGTAGGCTTAATGAGATGATTAAAGAGCGAGAGGTGGAGAAACGTTATTGGGCTATTGTTCAGAATAAGCCATCTGGAGAGCAGGCAGAGCTTATTCACTATGTGGGGCGTCATCCTAAGTTAAATCGCTCTCACGCCTATTCAACCCAAAAAACTGGCACTAAATTAGCTAAGCTGACCTACGAATTGATAAATGTAAGTCAAAATTTCTATCTCTTAGAGGTTAATTTATATACAGGAAGACACCATCAGATACGTGCGCAGCTCTCTAAGGTGGGCTTACCTATCAAGGGGGACTTGAAATATGGCGCACCGAGGTCTAATAAGGGCGGTGGTATATCACTCCACTCACGTAGTGTTGAGTTTATGCACCCCGTTACAAAAAAGAGGATTAAGGTTATCGCACCAGCCCCTAAGGATGATAATTTATGGGTATATTTTGAGAGTTGTTTAAAATAATAAAAGATTTATGATACAGAGAAAACAGACACTTTATTTAATTTTAGTTATAGCCTCTTTTGTGGCACTATTTTTTATGAAACTAGCCTCATCAGTTGGTATTGATGGCGATGGAGCTAAGCAGTTATATGATATAATGATTATGGACTACTATCCGCTACTTGTATTAGCCTCTCTAGTGGTAATTATGTCGGTTATAACTATTCTATCGTTTAAAAAAGCTGTTTTACAACTACGTATGGCGGTGGTAACTATGATATTAACAGGAGGTTTCATTATCGTTGAGACCTACACACTTTATCACTTTATGCAGATAGAGAGTACAGCCGAAAAGGGTTTAGCTGTCGCAGCTTTCTTCCCTTTAGTGGCTGTTTGTGCCGCTTTTATGGCATTTAAGGGTATCTCAAGAGATATTTTTATTACTAGGTCTTACAATCGTATGAGATAGATGAAGCGCATTGATATAAAAGAGGTATTAAAAAATAAGGCACCCAATGTTAAGTTACCCTCATTGGTAATATGGCTTTTTAGGCGTATTATTCATGAGAACGAACTTAATAAAGGGCTAGAGATTTGTGGAGATGCTCGTGGTATTGAGTTTGCACGTAAGGTGCTAGATGATGTCTTGATGATACGTCGTGAGGTTGATGGTTTTGATGATATACCTGATGGCAACTATATCTTTGCAGCTAATCACCCACTAGGTGGGCTTGATGGATTGGCTATATTAGATGTTGTTGATACTCGATTCAGTGGTGTTAGAGCCATAGCTAATGATCTATTAATGAATGTAGAGCAGGTTAATGAGCTTTTCCTACCTATCAATAAGCATGGTAGGCAGAGTAGTGATTATGCTAGAATTCTTCAAGAGCACTTCAGTAGTGGGAAAGCTGTTATGACCTTTCCTGCGGGCTTCTGCTCAAGAAAGATAGATGGAGAGATCAAAGATATAAAGTGGAATTATAACTACATAAAAAAAGCTCTTGAGTATAAGAGAGATATAGTACCTATCTATGTAGATGAAATGAACTCTAAGCTATTCTACAATATAGAGGTGTGGCGTAAGCGTTTAGGGATAAAATTTAATATTGGAATGATACTCCTACCGCACGAGCTTTTTCGTAAGAAGAGGAAAGGGAATAGGGTACGTCTAATATTCGGAGAACCTGTAACTTACGAACAACTATCAGGAGAACATAATATTAACTATTGGAATGCAGAGATTAGAAGAAGATGTTATGCGCTAAAAGGAAAAAACTAACAACAAACTTATGGAGGAAATTATACAGCCAATATCAACAGCCGAGTTAGAGCGTGAACTAACTGCAGATAAGATTGTTCGTCCAACACAAAATGGAGGTAATATTCTCTATATAGTGACGGCAAAAGATTCTCCTAATGTATTGAGGGAGATAGGTCGTTTGCGTGAGGTGGCTTTTAGGGCTACTGGCGGAGGAAGTGGTAAGGCACTTGACCTTGATGAAGGAGATTTTGCAGAGGATGGCTATAAACAACTTATTGTGTGGGATCCTGAGGGAAAACAGATAGTAGGGGGTTATAGATTTATTATATCAACAGACGAGACCCCTCGTAACTTCTCTACCGAGCACTATTTCGAGTTCTCAGATAAATTTAGGAAGGAGTATCTTCCATATACTATTGAGCTGGGACGCTCTTTTGTTCAACCAATATATCAGAGTAAGCAGAAGGGTTATAAAGCACTTTATGCTCTTGATAATCTGTGGGATGGTGTAGGTTCGATAGCTGTTATGCATCCGCATACCAAATACTATTTTGGTAAGGTTACGATGTATGATAACTATAATAATATGGCTAGGATTTATCTCTTCTGTTTTTTACAAAAATATTTCTCAGACGTAGATAATCTAGTAAAACCGATAGATGCAAAGGTGTATAGGCTAAAAGAGGAGGGTGCAGTAGATAATGTATTTACAGGTACATACCAAGAGGATTATAAGAAATTGGTTGCTCTACTTAAAGAGCATGGAGAGGCTATACCACCACTTATTAATGCTTACATGAATCTATCTCCATCAATGAAAGTTTTTGGAACGATAGTAAATAGCGATTTTGGTTCGGTACAAGAGACAGGAATATTAGTAACAATACAAGATATATATAAAGATAAATATACTCGCTATATTGATTCGGCAAAGGAGTATATTACAGAGGAGTAGAAATAAAAATCATAATGAAGAATATAAGAAATTTTTGTATAATAGCGCATATCGACCATGGTAAAAGTACTTTGGCTGATAGGCTATTAGATGTAACACAAACAATCACAGACAGAGAGAAACAGGCGCAGGTGCTTGATGATATGGACCTTGAGAGAGAGAAGGGTATTACCATCAAAAGCCACGCTATACAGATGGAGTATGTACATAAGGGAGAGAAGTATATTCTTAACCTGATAGATACCCCAGGACACGTCGATTTCTCGTATGAGGTGTCTCGTGCTATTGCTTCGTGTGAGGGCGCACTACTTATCGTAGACTCTACACAAGGTATTCAAGCGCAAACAATCTCTAACCTATATCTTGCTATGGAGCACGATTTAGAGATTATACCTATTGCCAATAAGATAGATATGGCTGCCTCTATGATAGATGAGACAAAAGAGCAGATTTGTGATTTAATAGGTTGCGATCCTGATGATATACTACTTGCCTCAGGTAAAACAGGTGCAGGTGTTGAGGAGATTTTAGATGCTATTATTAATAAAGTGCCAGCCCCTAAAGGAGATCCAGAGGCGCCGTTACAGGCTCTTATCTTCGACTCGGTTTTTAACCCATTTAGAGGTGTTATTGCATATTTCAAGATACTTAATGGTACGCTTAAGACAGGAGATTTAGTAAAATTCTTCAATACTGGTAGCGAGTATAAAGCAGATGAAATAGGGGTTCTTAAACTGAAAATGAGCCCACGCAGTGAGGTGGGTGCAGGAGATGTGGGTTATATCATCTCTGGTATTAAAAACTCTGTTGATGTGAAGGTGGGAGATACCCTAACGCATCAGCAAAAATCATGTGAAGTGGCTATCGAGGGTTTCGAAGATGTTAAGCCTATGGTCTTTGCAGGTCTATATCCTGTTGATAGTGATGAGTTTGAGGATTTGCGCTCTTCGTTAGAGAAGTTGCGCCTTAATGATGCGTCGCTTACTTTTGAGCCTGAGTCATCGTTAGCTCTTGGTTTTGGTTTTAGATGTGGTTTCTTGGGTCTTCTTCACATGGAGATTATACAAGAGCGTCTTTACCGTGAATTTAATATGGATGTCATCACCACTGTTCCTAACGTGTCGTATCTAGTACACACGCAAAAGGGAGAGGTGCTAGATGTTCATAACCCATCGGGGCTGCCAGAACCTACACATATAGATTTTATTGAAGAGCCATATATATCGGCACAGATAATTACTAAATCAGAATTTTTAGGCTCTGTTATGAAGTTATGTATTGATAAGAGGGGCACGCTACGTAACCAAACATTCTTAACAACAGATAGGGTTGAGGTTATTTTTGATATGCCATTGGCTGAGATTGTATTCGATTTCTATGATAAATTAAAGAGTATATCTAAGGGTTATGCCTCTTTTGATTACCATCGTACAGGCTATCAAACATCTCACTTAGCTAAGTTAGATATTCTTCTTAATGGAGAGGGTGTTGATGCTCTTTCATCACTAACGCACCGTGATAATGCTTATGATTTCGGTCGTCGTATGTGCGAGAAATTGAAAGATTTAATACCACGTCAGCAGTTTGATATTGCTATTCAGGCGGCTATCGGAGCTAAGATTATAGCACGTGAGACAGTTAAGGCACTTCGTAAGGATGTTACGGCTAAGTGTTATGGAGGAGATATAACACGTAAGCGTAAACTGTTAGAGAAGCAGAAGAAAGGAAAGAAACGTATGCGTCAGGTGGGTAATGTAGAGGTGCCACAAGAGGCTTTCCTAGCAGTTCTAAAACTTGATTAATGTTAATTTAAATATATTTTAAAGATGAAATTTATAGTTCAAAGTGCTGAGCTGAATAATATATTACAATCGGCAGGTAAGATAATAATAAAGCACCATATTCCAATTATGGAGTATTTTATATTCAGATTAAAGGATGGTGTATTACAGATAACAGCCTCAGACCAAGAGACAACACAAATATCTACTATCGCCGTTAAAGAGGTGATAACAGAGGGAGAGGTGGCAGTACCTGCAAAACTGATACAAGAGGTTTTAAAAGAGTTTGCTGATCAACCAATTACAATAGATGTTAATCCAGATACACAATCTATATCTGTTGAGTGGAGTAGTGGTTCGTTAGCTATACCAGGGCAACCAGTAGGTGGTTATCCTGATGTAACGGCTAAGAATAGCGACAGTGTGTGCCGTATAGAGATGGATAGTAAACTGTTAGAAGAGTCTATCGGACTAACTATCTTTGCTACCGCAGAGAAAAACCCACGCCCTACTATGACAGGTATCTTCTTTGATATTATGCCTGAGGGTATTACTGTTGTGGGAACAGATGCTCATAAATTGGTTCGTGTTTCGTTACCTCAGCTAGAGGGTAAGGTAGAAGAGGCTACATCATTTATTCTTCCACGTCGTCCGGCGGCTAACCTACGCTCTCTTCTTCAGAAAGAGTCGGGAGATGTGGTTATTGAGTTTGATGATAAGAATATTCATTTCACTCTTCAAGATACAACATTTATATGTCGCACTATTGAGGGAAGATACCCTAACTATAATAGTGTTATACCAACAAATAATCACAATACTATTATCGTAGATAGAGTAGAGTTACTATCTGCAATTAAGCGTGTGTCTGTATGTTCAGATAAGTCAAGTAATATGGTTAATATGACAGCTGAGGGGAATAACCTAAAACTTCAGGCACGTGATATAAATTTTTATGTTTCGGCTGATGATACGCTTGTATGTAACCACACAGGAGAGGATATAACTATTGGTTTTAAGTATATGCATCTTATAGAGATGCTTACATCATTTACAGCCACTAATATAGAGATAGCACTTAGTGACCAATCTCGCCCAGGTCTATTCCAACCTCTTGATGCAGAGGGTATCTGCGAGCAGGGTGCGGTTGTGCTTTTAATGCCAATCATATAATACTTAATATAACTTATGAAACTTAATCTAACAAACCCAATCATATTTTTCGACCTTGAGACAACAGGTATTGATGTAGTTAAAGATCGTATTGTTGAAATATCTCTTGTTAAGGTTATGCCTGACGGAACAGAAGAGGTTAAGACACGCCGTATTAATCCAGGTATGCCTATACCAGCTTTTGCTACTTCGGTGCATGGTATCACTGATGAAGATGTTAAAGATTGCCCACAGTTCAAGGCTGTTGCTAAATCGTTAGCTAAATATATGGAGGGGTGTGACTTAGCAGGTTATAACTCAAATAAGTTTGATATACCAATGCTTGTTGAAGAGTTCCTGAGAGCTGGTGTAGATGTAGATTTCAAGGGTCGTAAATGTATAGATGTGCAGACAATATTCCATAAAATGGAGCAGCGCACCCTATCGGCGGCTTATAAGTTCTATTGTGATAAAGATTTAGAGAATGCCCATTCGGCAGAGGCTGATACATTAGCAACATACCATATCCTCCAGAGTCAGTTAGAGAGATACTCAAATATAGAGAATAATATGGAGTTCTTAGCAGAGTTTACCAAAGTATCATCTATGGCAGACTATGCGGGGCGTATAGCTTACGATGCAGATGGCGTTGAGGTTATCAATTTTGGTAAGCATAAGGGTAAGAGGGTTATTGATGTGTTACGCACAGAGCCTAGCTACTATAACTGGATTATGAATGGAGATTTTCCTGAGTACACGAAAAAGGTACTTACAAAGATAAAATTATCAATGGCAAAGTAGAGTATTATGTTAAAATGGCAAAATAGATTACTATTTATTATAGCATTAATAGTGCTAACGGTTTCTCCTACACTTAAATTGAGAGCAGACGAGCATGTATCTATTGAGTTAAGTGATAGTGAGAGGGGTAAAAAGCATGTGCACCGTGTTGTACGTGGAGAGAACCTATCTACTATACTTAAAAAGTATGGTGTATCACTAAAGAATGTGTTAAAATCAAATAGATGGTTACGTAACACCCCTCTAACGCTCAGTATCGATGATAAGGTTACCATCCTTACAAAAGATATGAATAAAGTGTCGCATCGTGATATTGATATAGAGATAAAGGTGTATATGGAGGTTAATGGCTATACCAAATCTTCAGGAGATATAATTACATCTCTCGATAAAGAGCAAGATAATACACAAAAAGATACTATCTCTAATGAAGAGGTAGAGAGGTTAAAAGAGTTGGCAACCTATCAAAAAGATTATATCTACTCTCCGCAAAGCGATTTTAGTGATAGAGAGGGAGTAAATATTAAAGTTGCTATTTTAATGCCTTTCTATGATGAGAAACGTGGAGAGGATAATGAGTTTGCATCATTTTATAAGGGTGCGCTAATAGCTCTCGATCAATTAAAGAGAATAAATGGTATTTCAACAACTGTATCTCTTATAGATACCGGAGAGCGATTAGTTGGTGTTGATACCCTAATAACCTACAACCTGTTAGATGGTTACGATATTATAGTGGGGCCTGTCTATCAAGATCAATTTGACATGGTGGCAAACTATTTTAAAGATAGCGAGACGGTTGTTATATCGCCACTCTCACCTATTACTAGTGTAGGTGATAATATTTTCCAAGTATCTCCTATTGCAGATACTCGCTACGATAAATTAGCTGATTTTGTTAAGGATAAGAATGTTATTATGTATAAAACTTATGAGGATGATCCAGAGTTTTATGATATGGCAACAGATTTGGTTGATAGTAGTGCCTATAAGAGCTATATAATACACCAAGACTCTATGGAGAATGTTGATTATGTGCTTTTTAAACAGTGGGGAGAAGAGAAATTTCTAGGTACAATGACAGGTCTTATACGCCATCGTGCTAATATTACGGATAGCACCCTAATAGAGATAGAGTTTTTGCAAAGAGAGGATATAGATACATTGACTAATGACACCACTATTCTCGATACCACTCTTATTATGCCTGACTCATTAATGACAGACTCTCTTATGGTTGCAGACTCTTTGTCGGCAGATAGTGTAGAGGCAGATACAATGATGTATTACCGTATTAAGTTTATATCAAAAGATTCAACACAATATACTGATAGTGATAGTTCAATAAATATAGGGTCGGTTATTGATGATATACCACTACGTGCTATGACCTTTATCAGTAATACAGACGAGTTGTTATTAAATGCCCTAGATAGAAAACGTGAAAATGTTATCATTGTTAGTGCTAATAACCACTCAGATATAGAGCTGATACTTTCTAAAGTGGCTGGATTGAGGCGTAGATTTAATGTAAAAGTTCTCGGTTCACCTGAATTTGCGAGGGTTGAGGGAGAGAAGAGACGTGATTATTTCTCGTCAGACACACACTATATTACTAGTTATCACACAGATAGATTTAGTAGTAAGAACAAGGCTTTTGAGACCGAATATGTAGATGCTTTTGGTGAGATACCTACACTATTTTCATATCGTGCCTATGATGTTGTTTCGCTATTTGTTATGTTGGTAGCTGATATGGGTAGTGAGTATAGCAGTGTTGTTGATAATCAACTATTTGTGCCTATGAGAGCAGGATATAGGTTTATAAATAAAGATGGCAGGTTTGTTAATACTGAGTGGATGTTTGTGCGTTATATGCCAAACTATAAAATAGATGTAAATTAAAAAAAGATATATATTATGGCTAAAGAGAAAGAGGATAAAAGTGTTGATGTGCTTTCAGAAAAGATGAAAGTGCTAACAGCAACAATGGATAAGATACAAAAAAGTTATGGTAAAGGTGCTGTTATGCGTATGAGCGACCAAGAGGTGGATGCTGATATTCAGGTTATCCCGACAGGCTCACTAACTCTTGACTCTGCATTAGGAGTGGGCGGATACCCACGTGGTAGGGTAGTAGAGATTTATGGTCCTGAGTCGTCTGGTAAGACAACACTTGCTATACACGCTATGGCAGAGGCACAAAAGGCGGGTGGTATAGCTGCGTTTATAGATGCAGAGCACGCTTTTGATAGATTCTATGCTCAGAAATTGGGCGTTAATATGGATAACCTATTTATCGCTCAGCCAGATAACGGAGAGCAGGCTCTTGAGATAGCAGAGCAACTTATCCGTTCAAGTGCTATTGATATTATTGTTATTGACTCGGTAGCAGCTCTTACACCTAAGGCTGAGATAGAGGGGGAGATGGGAGATGCTAAGATGGCTCTTCAGGCTCGTCTTATGTCGCAAGCACTGCGTAAGCTAACAGGTGTTATTAATCGTACTAACACAGTTTGTATATTCATCAACCAGCTACGTGATAAGATAGGTATATCGTATGGTTCGCCAGAGACAACAACAGGTGGTAATGCTCTTAAATTCTACGCCTCAGTGCGTTTAGATATACGTAAGAGTGCTAACCTGAAAGATGGCGAGGATCAGTATGGCTCTCGTGTTAAGGTTAAGGTTGTTAAGAATAAAGTTGCGCCTCCTTTCAAGCGTGGAGAGTTTGATATTCTTTTCGGAGAGGGTATATCTAAGGTGGGCGAGATAATAGATATTGCCACTGATGAAAATATCATTAAGAAGAGTGGCTCATGGTTCTCTTACGGCGAGCGTAAGCTAGGGCAGGGGCGTGATAATGTGAAGATACTTTTCGAGAGTGATGAGGAGCTACGTAATGATATTGAGGCTCAGGTGCGTGAGGTGTTAAAGGCAAAAAATTCATAGTAGTATTCGGAGTTCCTGAGGATTGAATTTATGCACGTCATATCTACCCTAAAACCCACCTAAATCCAATTTTGGGTAAACTGGCACTTCTAGTGGCAAAAAAATCAAAATTTTGTTTTTGTAAGCCCCTATAATTTTATTTACAACTAATTTATTGTAAGATAAATAGTTACTAGGTTTTTTTGATTTTTTTATAGGACAACAATAAAAGGAAAAGAAACTCATAATTTAAAGCAAAACTCGTAATAATTAATATTATGGCAACTAAACCATCTATCCCAAAGGGTACACGAGATTTCGGACCTCGTGAAATGATGAAACGTAGATATATATTTAGCTCTATACAGCAGGTATTTGAGAAATATGGCTATATGCCTATTGAAACACCTGTTATGGAGAATCTCTCAACACTATTAGGCAAGTATGGCGAAGAGGGAGATAGGCTTATCTTTAAGGTGCTTAACTCGGGCGATTTTATGCAATCTCTCCCTACCGATGCGGCTGAGCGTGGTAGTGGTTATGCTGCTACTAAGATATGCGAAAAGGGTCTGCGTTATGATTTAACAGTTCCTTTTGCTCGTTATGTGGTGCAATATCAAGGAGAGATAACATTTCCGTTTAAGCGTTATCAGATACAACCGGTGTGGCGTGCTGATAGACCTCAAAAAGGGCGTTATCGTGAGTTTTATCAGTGTGATGTTGATGTAGTGGGTTCTAACTCATTGATGAACGAGCTTGAGCTTGTGCAGATAGTGAGTGATGTATTTAAAAAATTGAATATTAATGTTCAGTTAAAGATAAATAACCGCAAGATACTACACGGTATAGCCGAAACTATGGGGCATCTGGATAAGATGATTGATATAACAGTTGCTATTGATAAGCTAGAGAAAATAGGTCTTGAAGCGGTGCGTAAAGAGCTATCAGAGCGTGGTATAGATGATAATGCTATTAATATCTTAGAGCCGATACTTACTCTAAGTGGTAGTAATGATGAGAAAATAGATAAAATATCAGAGATAATAGCAACCTCTGAAGTGGGCATGAAGGGTATTGAAGAGATGCGCACTGTGTTAAATTATGTTACGGCGCTTGCTGTTGATATTGATATAGAGTTAGACCTATCACTTGCTCGTGGCCTTAACTACTATACAGGCTCTATCTTTGAAGTGAAGGCTAAAGATTATGCTATTGGTAGTATATGTGGTGGTGGTCGTTATGATGATTTGACAGGTATATTCGGACTAAAAAATGTATCGGGTGTAGGTATCTCTTTTGGTGCTGATAGGATATATGATGTGATGGTAAATATGGAGCTTTTCCCGAAAGAGACAGAGCTTACAACACAGGTTATGTTTGTTAATTTTGGCGGAGAGAGTGAGTTGGCGGCACTAAGATGTTCTAATGAGTTGCGTAGTGCTGGTATCTCAACAGAGGTATATCCAGATAGTGTTAAGATGAAAAAACAGATGGATTATGCTAATAAACGCTCTATACCTTATGTTATATTGATAGGAGATGAGGAGCTAGCTAATGGCGAGGCTACTGTTAAAAATATGGAGAGTGGCGAGCAGAAAAAAATAAAACTAGAGGATATAAAAACAGTATGCTAAAAATTTTAGGTATACTACTATCAGGGGTGCTATTAGGGTATCTGCTTAGGGGGAGAATATCTCAAAAGTGGGTAGCTAATAGCACCTCTATTTTGATATATATTCTTCTATTGGTATTAGGAATAGCAGTTGGGAGCAATGAGATTATAGTTAGAAACCTCGCAACGATAGGTGTTAAGGGTGCGGTGATAGCATTAGCATCTACTTTGGGCTCTCTTATAATTGCAAAACTACTTTTTTATCTACTTAATAAACGAATAAGAAATGAGAGGTAGTTTGATAATTGTAGGTTTCTTTGTTGTAGGTGTTATTATAGGTTTATATGCCGAACATCTTGCGGTGATAGCCGATTATAGTCGTTATGTGCTCTATGCCCTTATGTTTATAGTGGGTGTAGGTGTTGGATTGGATAAGAACACATTAAAAGCTTTAAGAAATCAGGATATAAGATTTATTCTTCTTCCCCTAGCAACCATAATAGGTACTCTTGGTGCAGCTCTCATAACTGCACTGTTTTTTAAAGATATGGAGATAAGAGATATTTTAGCTGTCGCCTCGGGTTTTGGTTATTACTCTCTGTCATCTATCATAATAACCGATATACGAGGTGCTGAACTGGGTACAATAGCACTTTTTGCCAATATTGTAAGAGAGATAGCAACACTATTATTAGCCCCTATTATGGTTCGGTTTTTCTCCCCATTAGCACTAATATCAGCAGCAGGTGCTACTAGTATAGACACCCTTTTGCCCGTAATAACACGTTTTTCAGGGAAAGATTATGTTTTAATAGCCATATTTCATGGAATGATGATGGAGTTGGCTGTTCCTCTATTAGTAACTCTCTTTTCAAATACCTATTAATCTAGAGTGTTACGGGAACTGCGGATTGAATTTATACACGTCATATCTACCCTAAAACACATCTAAATCCTCCACGCAACTATATAATTTCTTTTTTATTGTGTTGTTTTTTTATTTTGTTATTTGTAATTTTGCTCTTGTAAATATACTAAGTGCTCGCTATATTGTAGGGTTCACAATAGAGTTGAGGGCTAAATTTAATGTCTAAATAAACGAACCCAGTGAATTAATATGAAAAAATTATCATTTTTAATGGCTTTAGGTGTTGCAGTTATGGCAACATCTTGTGGTGATGACAACAAGATTGAAGAGACAACTACACCAACAGGTTATGAGGTAGCAGAGAGAGCTCTTATTGCTAACTATCCTGATGCTACTAACATCTCTTGGAGTACTCAAAGCGATTATCAAGTAGCTAAATTTAAGAGTAGTGTAACAAAGAGCGACGATACTAACTATACTGTTTGGTATGAGGTTGATGGCGATGATGCCAACGAGGTTAAGAGTAATCAAAATCTTAACGGCGAACTATCTAAACTACCTACAAGTGTGCAAAACTCATTCGATGAGACTGTTTATGCTGATGCAACACTTTGGACTATTGAAGAGATTGAAAAAGATATTGATTCTCGTGATGATGATGACAATACAGAGAAGGTTGTAATTTATGAAATCGAGCTTGATGGTATTGCAGCTAACGAGGGTATGGAGGCTGAGCTTAAATTTGATGCTGATGGTAAACTAATCTTCAAAAAAGAGGAGCTAGATGATGATAACGATGATGATGACAACGATAAACTGGTTATCAATCAAGCTATGCAGGAGAGTGTAGAGGAGTTCATGATAAAGATGGAATTTACTGATGATAAGAGCGATATTTTAATCATTGATGCAGAGCTTGATGATAATAAAATAGAGGTTGATGTTGTTATTATATCTAAAGATGATAGCGAATTAGAGTTAGAACTTAATGCAACAACTTATGAAGTTATTGGTTATGAATATGAGACTGAGATGGAGACTACTTATAGAGAAATGCCTTCTGAGTTAAAAAATACAATTATCGCCTATTATGAGACTTATCATGCTGATTTAGAGTTGCCTAATGACGAAGCTGAGGTTAAGCTCAAGGGCGAGGCTAGCAATGATGAAGAGATAAAAGTAGAGGTTGATATTGAGTACACAATTAATGGTGTTGAGTATGAGGCATCGTTTGAGCTAATCCAACGTAATGGTGTATACTCTGTGATAGAGGGCGAGATAGAGGTTGAAGACTAATTGATTCAACCCCATTTCATGCTATTTTATTAAGGACAATTCGCGAAACTCTGCTCCGCGAATTGTCCTTAATAATGGTGCAAAAGAAAAGGAGTTCCTAATGGTTCTCCTTTTCTTTTTTATAGACATTTTACACACATTTTATATCCCTCGAATCTTATCATCAAAAGTAGCTAATGCAGCTTTTGCACCCTCTCCCATAGAGATAATTATCTGCTTATAACTCACATCTGTAACATCGCCTGCGGCATATACTCCTTTATGCGAAGTGCGCCCGTTGCGATCTACCTCTATCTCACCTGCGCCGTTGCGGTTTACTAAATCAGCAAATAGTGCAGAGTTAGCAGAGAGCCCTATCTGGATAAATATGCCGTCAATATCCACCAGTTCCAGCTCTTCACTCTTGCGGTTCTTGGCTTCCAAGGCGACCACTTTTGCTCCATCACCAACTATTTTTGTTGTTTGGTATGAGGTAAATACCTCAACATTATCAAGAGAGCGAACCTTATTTTGCAGTACATCATCAGCTTTTAAAGAGTCTAAGAACTCATATAGATAGACCTTTTCGCAAATACCAGATAAATCTATTGCAGCCTCCACGCCAGAGTTTCCGCCACCTATTACTGCAACTCTCTTACCTTTGAATAGAGGACCATCGCAATGAGGACAGAACGCTACACCACGACCTATATACTCAGCCTCTCCTTCGATATTTAGGCGTCTCCATTGTGCGCCAGTTGCTATAATAAGTTGCTCTGCTTCGATTGTTTCTCCGCCCTTGATATATAATCTTTTAATTGCGGTGTCGCTTTCTACGCTCTCTATTGTGCGGTTTTCGAGAATATCAATATTTTTCAACTCTGCCATATGGCGTTTCAGATCCGTTGCCAGAGTTGTACCCGTTGTTGAAGGGATAGAGGGGATATTTTCAATAGCAGAGGTCTCGTTTACTTGCCCCCCGATGCGTTCAGCTACAACCGCTACGCTCAAGCCCTTACGTGCAAGGTATAGAGCTGCTGTTGCACCTGCAGGACCTCCACCTGCAATGGCAACATCATAACTGCGTGTTAATTTCTGCTCGCTCTTTTCCGCTCCATACTTATCTTCAAGTTTTGTGAGAAGTTCGGCTATGCCTCCTCGCCCAACATGAAACAATTCGCCATCGGCATAAACAGTTGGGACAGATTGTACACCTAAACTTTCGACCTCCTCTTGATATAATGAACCATCTACAGCTTCGTGCTTGATGCGCTCATTGAGAATTGACATAATATTTAACGACTGTACAACATCAGGGCAGTTAGTACAGGTCAGCGACATATAAGTGGTGAGATTTATCTCCCCTTTGAGCGACTTAATGCGCTGTTGAGTAAATTCATCGGGTAGGTTTTTGCCCTTCCCGTCAAGGTTCAGAATAGCCAATAGCAGAGAGGTGAATTCGTGGCCATTAGGCACAGCCCTAAAACTCACACCACTTATCACACCATTACGTACAAGAGAGAGTTTTAGTGCCTCGCCCTCTACTACTTTTAGTTCAATATTTGCACTTGTCTGCTCCACATCTCGCAATAGTTCTAACATTTCGTTTGCCTTTGCGTAGTCTGCTTTAAGCTCTACAAGTAGCGTATATTGGGAGCTGAGTTGAGAGAAAATACCCCTCAACTGCTCCTTTAATGCACTATCTAACATGACCTTTAGATTTTACCTACCAAGTCAATACTTGGTTTTAGTGTATCAGCACCCTCGCTCCACTTAGCTGGACATACCTCACCATCGTGTGATGCTACGAATTGAGCCGCTTTTACCTTGCGTAGTAACTCGTCAGCGTTACGCCCAATTGAGTTATCTTGAATTTCAGCTAGTTTCACAAGACCCTCTGGATTTACAACAAATGTTCCACGGTATGCCATTCCAGCCTCTTCAATCATAACACCAAAGGCACGAGCAAGCATACCTGTTGGATCGGCAAGCATAGGGTAGTTAATCTTCTTGATACTATCCGAAGCGTCAGCCCATGCCTTATGCACGAAGTGTGAGTCACAGCTAACTGAGTATACCTCTACTCCCATAGCTTGAAAATCGGCATATTTATCTGCCATATCAACAAGTTCTGTTGGACACACAAAGGTAAAGTCTGCTGGATAGAAGAAGAAAATTGCCCATTTGCCCTTTACATCCTCTGATGATACTGTTTTAAATTCGCCATTTTGATATGCCTGAACTGTAAAATCTGGCAACATTGAATTGATAATTGATTCCATTTTTTTTCTGTTTTAAAATTATTATTTTTTTTAGTAACTGTCTCTTATCCTTTTGCAAAGTTATACTATTTAAACCTGTTTATCAACCAAAATCGATTGAAATTATCAATACTCATATTTGTACAATTAATAGTGCCTATAAACTAAGATGGTTTTATGACTTTTTAAATTATTGTTGTTCGGCGAACCTGAGGATTGAATTTATGCACGTCATATCTACCCTAAAACGCACCTAAATCCAATTTTGGGTAAACTGGTACTTCTAGAGGTAAAAAAAATCAAAATTTCAGTTTTGTAAGCCCCTGCAATTTTAATCACGATTAATTTGTTGTAGAATAGATAGTTAATAGGTTTTTTGATTTTTTTACCGGACAATAATAATTTAAATTATAGGGGCTTACAAAAACAAAAATTTTGATTTTTTCCGAACGTCAATAAAATTTATACGATTGCTTTTTATTCCCCACCTAATTTTCAATTTGACCCACAACAAAAGAAAAGAGCCCAGTAAAATACCGAGCTCTTTTCGCTTAAAATATTATTTAATCTGTCCAATCTATCGGGGTAGTATATCATTCTCTCTCTTCCCCTTTATTTGGTAGATATGCCTAATTAGAATTACTTAACTAGTTTGAAAGTGTCAGTAGCAATAACTAACTCCTCATCAGTAGGGCAGATAACAACCTTAACTTTACCCTCTGGTTGAGAAAGAAGAACCTCTTCGCCACGGATATTGTTGTTAGCCTCGTTAAATGTAACGCCTAGGTAAGAGATTGTCTCACATACAGCCTTACGTACTATATCGTCGTTCTCGCCTACACCACCAGTAAATACAATCATATCAACACCGTTCATCTCAGCAGCATAACCACCGATATAGAACTTAATACTCTTAACAATTAGGTCTAGAGCAATTTTCGCACGCTCATTACCTGCCTCTACGCCACTGTGAATATCACGCATGTCGTTAGAGATTCCAGATACACCCGAAAGACCAGATTTTTTGTTAATAAGATCAGAGATACCATCTAAAGATAGACCCTCTTTGTTAGCAATATATAAAAGAGCTCCTGGATCAACAGTACCACAACGAGTACCCATTACAAGTCCATCTACTGGAGTGAATCCCATTGATGTGTCGAATGATTTACCATTAACGATAGCAGTGATAGATGCACCATTACCTATGTGGCAAGTGATGATTTTAGAGTTGTTAATATCTACACCAGCAAACTCAGCAGCCTTCTCAGCAACATATTTGTGAGATGTACCGTGGAAACCATACTTACGTACCTTCATATCCTCATAGTAGCTGTAAGGAAGGGCATACATATAGTTCTCTTGTGGTATTGTTTGGTGGAATGATGTATCAAAAACAGCAACCTGCTCAACTGATGGTAATAACTGCTCAATAGCAAGAATACCTTTCATGTGTGCTGGGTTGTGAAGTGGAGCAAGCTCAAATAGTTGCTCTATCTTAGCTTTTACATCCTCATCTATAATAACACTTTGTGTGAAGAACTCTCCTCCGTGTGCCACACGGTGACCAACAGCGTTAATATCCTCAAGTGCAATAACACCATGCTCTGGGCTAGTAATAGCATCAATGATAAGGTTGATACCCACAGTGTGATCAGGTATCGGAGGGAAAACCTCATACTTACCTTTACCTGTTGGCTTATGTGTAAGGATACCCTCAGCTAATCCAATACGCTCAATGCCACCCTTTGCTAATAGGTCGTGACCACCCTCACTCATTTTAATTACTTGGTACTTGATTGAAGAACTACCACAGTTTAATACTAAAATTGTCATCTCTTTTATTATTATTTAAATTTTTAGTTATTTCTCCTACTATTTCTTTTCGCCTTGGCACTGAACAGCTGTGATAGCTACTAAGCTAACAATATCCTCGATAGAACAACCACGTGATAGGTCGTTGATAGGAGCTGCCATACCTTGTAATATAGGACCAACAGCATCTGCGCCAGCCATACGTTGAACTAACTTATATGCGATGTTACCCACCTCTAGTGTTGGGAAAACAAGAACATTTGCACGACCAGCTATATCGCTACCTGGAGCTTTTTTCTGTCCGATAGACTCAACAATTGCAGCATCAGCTTGTAGCTCACCCTCAATTAATAGAGTAGAGTCCATCTCTTTAGCCATACGTGTTGCCTCAACAACCTTATCAACCATCTCATGTTTAGCAGATCCCATAGTAGAGAAGCTTAACATAGCAATACGAGGCTCCATGCCCACAATAGCACGTGTTGTGTGACCAGTAGCAACAGCTATCTGAGCTAATTCAGATGCAGTTGGATTAGGATGTACAGCACAATCAGCAAATACCATAACTCCGTTATCTCCGAATTGTGATGGTACATTCATAATAAACGCACCTGATACTACTGAGATACCTGGCTTTGTCTTAACATATTGGAAAGCTGGACGAAGAACATCACCTGTTGCATTATTAGCACCTGCAACCTCACCATCAGCATCTCCTGCCTTGATGATAAGAACAGATAGGTATAGAGGATCCTCAATTAACTTCTCAGCCTGCTCTTGAGTTAAACCTTTGCTGCCACGGATTTGTAACATAAGATCAACATACTTAGCCTTATTAGCATGGTTTTTTGGGTCGATAACAGTCATTTTGTCTAGGTTATCAACACCCCATTCAGCCGCATTAGTAGCAATAACCTCAGGATTACCGATAAGTATAATCTCAGCTAACCCATCTCTTACTATCTCACCAGCTGCTTTTAAAGTGCGCTCCTCTTCTCCCTCAGGAAGTACTATTCTCTGAAGATTCTCTTTAGCTTTCGCCTTAATTTGATTAATTAATTCCATTTTAAAAATTCTATTTTATTCGATTGTTAAATTTATACATTATAAGCACTGCAAAGATAAAATTTATTCCGTAAAGTTGTATATTTTTTCGTAATTATTTTTGTGTTAATAATTTAACAAAAACAAAACCATTATTTTCGCTCTATTTTAACGAATTATTGTTGTATAATTTAAAAATTATTTCTTATTTTGCGGCAGTGAATTTATTAACTTAAAAATTGAAGATTATGATGATTATTTTTTCTATTGCTTTTTTCCTAATTCCTATAATAGGATTCTGGAAACTGTTTGAGAAGGCAGGGCAGCCAGGGTGGGCGGCCATAGTGCCAATCTATAACTACATAACTCTATTGAGAGTGGCAGGTAAGCCTGCGTGGTGGATTTTACTATACTTCATTCCAGTTGTAAATGTAGTATTCTATTTCTTGATGTTAGTGGGCATATCAGAGCGTTTTGGTAAAGATACCCTATTTACAGTGCTTCTATTATTCTTCCCTTTTATCTGTTTCCTAATATTAGGATTCTCAGATGCTGAGTATAAGATAAAATCAATCTATTAGTAACCTGAGTTTCTAAAACTCAGGTTAATATTTAGTAGTGTCCGGCGAACCTGAGGATTGAATTTATGCACGTCATATCTACC
>CAYJCU010000021.1:0-25445 GCA_964368765.1 uncultured Rikenellaceae bacterium | reverse complement strand
CTAGAAGTAAAAAAATCAAATTTTTTGTTTTTGTAAGCCCCTATAATTTAAATTGTAACTAATTTATTGCAGAATAGGTAGTTACTAGGTTTTTTGATTTTTTTACCGGACAACAATACTTTGAATATTAAAAAACAATATACAAACAATAAACATATGAAGAGATTATTTGCTTTTATTATTTTGTTACTCGTTAGTAACACCCTTTATGCTCAATATAGCAAATATTTTGAAACGAGTGCAATGCGATTCGATTTTATGCATTCAGGTGGAATGGGAGAAGTGAGTTATGCCTTTGTAGGCGTTGAACAAGAGCCTATTTGGGGAGGTAATCCTAATTATTTGATAGATACGACGAATTATGGTATTCAGTTATTGCAGGTGCGTAATTTTGAGAGTGGAGAGCTAATCTATTCGAAGTGTTATAATACACTTTTTAATGAGTGGCTAGATACTGTTGAGGCTAAAGAGATGAAACGTTCTTATCCTGAATCAGTTCAATTTCCTTTTCCTAAAGAGAAAGTAGTTGTTGAGATTTATAGCCGTTCACTAAAGGATAATAGCTTTAGAAAGATGTTTACCCACACAGTCGACCCTAATTGTTATACTGTATCAAAGCGTAAAAATAACTATAAGACATTTGATTTGCAGTATAACGGACACTATGCGAAAAGGTGGATATAGTGATTTTGGGTGAGGGTTATTCCGAGCAAGAAGAAGAGCTGTTTCATGAGGATTGTGCTAGATTTACAGAGCAAATCTTTCAGTTTGAGCCATATAAGAGCCGTAGAAGTGATTTTAATGTGCGAGCGGTATGGACTCCGTCAAAGGATAGTGGCGTAACTATTCCGGGCGAAAGACTTTGGCTTGATACGTTCTTTGGTGGTAATTTCTATACTTTTGGTTCAGAGCGTTACTTTACAATAGAGGATTACACCACTGTCTGTAAGACAGCAGGTGCGGTTCCGTATGACAATATTTATATCATAGGTAATACGCTAAAATATGGCGGTGGCGGAATATATAACTTCTATGGAATGGGTTCGGCACGTAATAAAGAGCTTGCAGGAGAGGTGCATATTCACGAGATAGGGCACTCGTTTGTGTCTTTAGGTGATGAGTATGACTATGCAGGGTATGTGAATGACTATTTTTCTCCAGAGCGTGAGCCGTGGGAAGAGAACCTTACAACACTAAAAGATTTCTCGAAGAAAAAAATATGGAACAGCCTATTAGGTAAGGGGGTATCTATTCCGACGGTTAAAACAAAGCGCAATGAGAAGATTGTAGGGGTCTATGAAGGTTGTATATAATAATTGAAAAAGGGGTCTATCGCCCAATGATTAACTGTATGATGCGTTCGCTAAAGGGGGATAATAAGTTTTGTCCTGTATGTACCGAAGCAACAAATAGAGTTATAGATAGATATGTCAAATAGTCAGCGATTTATGTGCAAAAGCATATAAAGATAGTTGTAGGTAGACTTGAACTTAATTTCGAGCCTACCTATCGTCTATTTTACTCTTCGGTGTTATCTTTGGCATCATTACTTATTTTTTATATACCCATTATTATACTAAGAATTTTATAGTCAGATATTTTTTTCTTCAGGGTATTGATAGCAATTTGTTTCATATTATATACCGTTTGAATACTTTTGTTTAGTTTTACAGCTATTTCACTAGGCTTAAACCCTTCAATATACAATTTTATTACCCCAGAGCACTCACTCGGAAGAGTTGCTAGTGCTTTGTCAATCTGCGAATATATTTCACTTCTTAATAAATCATACTCATAATCATACTCTTCATTCTCTAACTCAATGTCTTTTGAATAGTATTCTCTCTTAATCTTATTATGGTTAAGGTTATTTATAAAACTATTTTTTATTGAAATAAATACAAAGGCCTTTAACTGTGGAAGAGAGTCAAAAGATATTTTGTTGTCACTCCAAATCTTCATAAAAACATCGTGGATAACATCTTGCGCCTCTTCTTCATTTCCTTCATTTAGATGAAGAGCATAGCGATAGAAATCATTATATAATAATGAGTAAATAGAGCCAAATATCTCTTGATCTTTATTATTAAATTTTTCTAATATAGATGGTGTTACCTCATTATTTGTATAATTTATCATACGCAATTGCTGATTTATAGTGCAAAAGTAGTAATTTTTTAAAATAATACAAAAAATATATGGTAGATTTTATATTTCGCTTGTTATATAATAAAAATAGAAAATTATGCAAAACAGAAAAGATATAGAAAAAGCGATAAAAACATCAGAGTATGCAAGCGATATTGTCAGCCGAATGATTAATGATGATGATAGTATTATAAACGAACTTCAGTCTGATATTTTTGATTATGAGCTAGAACGCGAAGTGTCTGAAAAGATAGCTTCGCTCGATAAAGATAGAGTTGTTACAAGATTACATCTAGCCATTAACAAGAAGAGTTTAGTTAAATCACAAAGAAAACTATTTATACGTACAATATCGGTAACTGCCGCGTTAATAGCAGTATCTTTTGTTATTTGGAATAGCTTAATCAATGACACAGAAAATAATCAGATTATAGTTACAAGTAGCGTTAATATCGCCGAGCCTACAATTATTTTAAGCAGTGGAAAAACTTTACCAATAAATAAAATAGTTTCAGAGCAACAAGAAGAGGGGTATCAGTTGACTAAAGAGAAAAATGTTGCGGTTAACTATACCACTACATCACGCGAGGTTCAATATAATAGTTTGGTTGTGCCTTCAAAATATACTTCAACTATTATTTTGAGCGATGGCAGTGAAATTACATTAAATGCGGGTTCTACTCTTAAATATCCAACTGCTTTTAGTGGCACTACAAGAGAGGTTGAGTTAACAGGAGAGGCATATTTCAAAGTAAAAAAAGATGATAAACCTTTTATTGTCAAAGGTGGAGAGATGCAAGTGAAGGTGTATGGAACAGAGTTTAATGTAAAAATACAGAATCACTCACTAGAGGCACTACTTGTGTCAGGAAGTGTCGGTGCATCGGTAAATAATGAAGAGTTGATTCTTGAGCCTAAAGAGTTGTTTGCCTATAATATAGAGTCAAAGCAAGTGATAGTAAAGAGTGTAAATATAGAAGAGTATCTAGGTTGGCTAAGCAACGATTTTTATTATGTAAATACAACAATATTATCGGTACTTACAGATATTTCAAATTGGTATAATGTAGAGTTTAAATATGATAGTAGAAAAATGAATGATACGAAGATTAATCTATTTGCCTCAAAATCAAGTTCACTTGAAGAGATAATAGATATGTTAGAGTATTCATCTGATATGATAATCATTAACGAGGGAGGAGGTAAATATAGTATAGAGAAGAGGTAGAGAAGAGAAGTGTGCCCCTATACGGTATGATAGAGACACACGCACATAATAAACATTTAAGCACTAAAAGGTATAATAAGTTTTGGCTTGGACACTAAAATAGATTGTTACCCATATGAGTGCTAGTCGTTTAATTATATATTTAATATGGCAAATATATGAATAATTTTATTTTTATAAAAATAAATATTAATAAATTTCTTAAATTTATTAATATAGTAGCAGTTGCTATGCTACTTTTTGTAACTCCGATAACAGCTGAGGCGTCTTATAACTCACTGTCAAAAGAGAGCATAGAGTTTATCTCTAAAATTCAAAACGCTAAGGTAACAGTAGATTTAAGAAACGAAACATTTGGAAAAATATTACACGAAATTTGCAAGCAAGGGGCAATAAAATATACCTTTGCAGCGGGTGTAGAGCTAGAAACAGAAAAAAAATATAACCTAACAGTCAAGAGTGTTAGTGTTGAAGATGCACTTAAGCAATTATTTAAAAACTCGCCTTACACATATACTATTGAGGGCAATTTGATAAAAATAGACAAAAAGATAGTTAGAGCACAAACTAAGCAAGAGAAAAAGACAAGACCTATAACAGGAAAGGTTATAGACGAGAATGGTAATCTTGTTGTTGGTGCAACTGTGCTTATAAAAGACACAAGTAACGGAGCTATTACTGATGATAATGGAGTTTTTACTCTTAATCTTTACGATGGGCTTACCCTTGAGGTTAGTTTTGCAGGTTTAAAGCCTATATCAAGAGTAATAACAGCTAAAGACTCAAATATAACCATCACTATGGAGATAGATGAAACCGAGATGGATGATGTTATTGTGACAAGCTATTTCGAGCGTAAAACTAATACGTTTACAGGGGCTGCTACGGTACTTAAAGGCGATGACCTTAGACGAGTATCAACAACTAATCTTTTTCAAGCTCTTCAAGTGCTAGACCCTGCAATTCAAGTGCAAGTGAGCAATGAGCAAGGTTCTAATCCAAATAATATCCCTGAGATTATTATTCGTGGAACTACTTCGGTTAATGTTAATAATGAGAGAGGAGTAAACGACCCGCTTATTGTTATCGACGGAATAGAGTCGTCGTTAACAGCTCTTTATGATATGGATATTTTTGATATTGAAACTGTCATCACACTTAAAGATGCCTCTGCAACGGCACTTTACGGAGAGCGTGCAGCAAATGGTGTTATTTTAGTGACGCGTAAGCTAGAACGCAATCAAAAGATACGTCTTTCTTATAATATGACAGGAGAGTTTTCGTTTCCAGACCTAACAGCTTATGACCTTATGGACGGGCGTGAGAAACTATTGTTCGAGAAAGAGGCAGGATTGTATGACGACCCAACGGGTCAGCTGTATAATGAGTTTCTACGTAAAATGAATATGGTAAATGCAGGAATTGATACGCACTGGATTTCTAAACCCCTAAGAACAGGTTTTTCTCATAATCACAGTATTGGGTTATCGGGTTCGGGTTCAGGGCTTGATTATCGTGTAACAGCGAGAATAAAAGATACTCAAGGGGTAATGAAAGAGGACAAGCGTCAGAATTATGGATTAGGTTTTAACCTAAGTTACAACTATAAAGGAAAATTTATTGCATCTTTTAACACAAACTACACAGTGACAGATGAGTTAGACTCAAAATATGGACGATTTAGTGATTATGTGTCAACAAATCCGTATGATGCACCGTATGACGAGCAAGGCGAGTTAGTGAAAATGTTATCGCACAATAAAGATAATCCTCTTTATGAGGCTACTTTAGCATCGTTTGACAAAGGGAAGCAGACAGAACTTATGACCTCGCTAAATTTGAGATGGAATATTCGCCCTCAGTTTTACATATCAGCAACAGGTACTCTAAACACCTCTGACAGAGATGATGATATTTATACTTCGCCACTATCAAATGAGTTTAGAAGTACAACTGAGCCACTTGATAAGGGGCGTTATGAGGTTACGTCGAGTGAAAAATTAGAGTATAGTGGCCGTATATTAGCAAATTATAGCAAAACGCTAGACAAAGAGGGGTCGCTAATAACTCTTAGTGCCGGAGGAGAGATAGGAAAAAATAGCACAATTCCTGACGGATATACGACTATCGGATTTTTTAATGACAACTTAACAAATCCGGGTTTTGGATTAAAATATCCAACCACAAAGAGTATGAATCTATATAATAGTGAAAATTCACGAGTTGCGTTTACTTCGGCAATGAATTTATCATTCCGCAATCGCTATTTTATGGACGCCTCTTACCGTTTATCAGGTTCATCGTTATTTGGAACTTCAAACCCTTATGCTCCATTTTGGAGTGTTGGTTTAGGTTGGAATCTTCATAATGAAAAGTGGTTAAAAGATAATAATGCAATAAATATATTACGTCTGCGTGGAAGTTATGGTCACACAGGAAGTTTGAACTTTAGCTCTTATCAAGCAATTACTACTTTTAAGTATGACCAAGAGTATATCACTCCGCTAGGAATGGGAGCACGTCCGATAACGATTGGCAATAGTGATCTTAAAGCACAAACTACTAAGTCGTTAAATATTGGTGTTAACTCTACGCTGTTAGATAATAGGTTAGATATTAATTTTGACTATTACGACCGTATAACAGATGATTTAATTCTTCCACTTTCTACTCCGTTATCGTCGGGTACTGAGAGGATTACAGCTAACATAGGTAAACAGCAAAATGTTGGTTTTGAGTTTAATGTCTCGGGCAAAGTTATTGATACTAAAGAGCTTATGTGGAGAGTTAGTTTCAATGGTTCGCATAATAAAAATACACTTTTAGAGATTGGTGAAACTCTTAAGCGTGATAATGAAGAGAATTTAAGTAGTGGTGGTAGTGGTGTTATGTATATTGAAGGTAAAAGCACTACAACACTATACAGGGTGCGCTCTGCGGGAATCGACCCTATTACTGGTCAAGAGATATTGATTACAAAAGACAACAAATACACTTTTGATTATAATAGCCGTGATATGGTTGATGTGGGGGATACCCAAGCATTTTTAGTAGGTTCTATTTCTAGTTATTTGAACTATAAGAATTTTTCATTAACGCTTAATATGCAATACTCTCAAGGTGGTGATGTTTATAACAGTACAAGACAGCAGAGGGTAGAGGGCTTAACGGCGCAAAATAACGGTGATAGACGTGCTTTTACTGAGAGATGGAAAGAGGTTGGAGATATTGCTCAATATGTTAAAATTGGCGAGAGCACAGGTTATCCTACATCACGATTTGTTGAAAGAGAGAGTTATTTAAGTTTAACTAATCTGTCAGTAGGTTATCAGTTTGAGCGTGAAATGATTTCAAAAATTGGACTGCGCACCCTTTATGTTAGCCTATCTACAAGAGATCTATTCTACTTCTCTACTGTAAAGCGTGAAAGAGGAACATTCTATCCGTTTGCACGAGGATTTAGTTTTAATATTAGTACATCATTTTAATATATAATACGATGAAACGATTAAATATATACATAGTTGCCGTTTTAGCTCTTTTCGCTACTTCGTGTAACAATTTTTTAGACATCAATCCGCAGGCAGAGGTTGTGAATAGTGATATGTTTGCAACCTCAGAGGGGTGCGAAGAGGCACTCAATGGCATATATGGCGACCTTGATAAGACATCGCTATATGGGCAAGCTTACCACTCGTTAGTATTTGATATGCTAGCGCAAGATTTTGGGGTGCCTTATCAGCCACAAGTGCCAACACTGCCAGTGTTCAAAGATATAGTAAAATATGATTATGAGAAAGATGAGGCAATTAAAGAACACATCAAGCAGATGTGGTTTGAGCCGTATAAGGTTATCAGCGATGCCAATAATATCATTGAGAGTTTAGAGGCGCGTGTGGATAATCCACACCCACAACAAAATCGCTATATTGGTGAGGCTTATGGTATTCGTGCACTTATGCACTTTGAGTTAGTAAAGGTTTTTGCACCTCACGTTGAGAATAATCCTGAGACGGAAGGTATTCCTTATAACACAAAACATTCACACACTTCAGCTGCTTTTGTTTCAGTTGGAAAGGTGTATGAAAATATAGTTGCAGACCTTAAAAAGGCGCAAGAGTTGATGATTGACGGCGAGTTCTCTCCGCAATATATGCACATACAATTTAACTATTATGCTGCTACAGCATATCTTGCTCGTGCTTATTGGATGATGGGTAAATATGATGAGGCGAGAACAGAAGCACTAAAAGTTATTGATGCCGAGATTACAATTGACGGGGGTGGTAAATTAAAACCTTTTACAATAGAAGAGGCTAGTAATATTGGTACTTTTTTGAGTGGCTATCTATCAAAGAAAGAGACAATTTTTGGGGTCTTTTCGCTAGGTATACACGATATGACAAAAGATATTTATGGTGTAAGCTCTTTCGACTCGTTTAGAATATATTATAATGACCCTATGGCTCCACCATTTATTCCACAGCCATTAAACTCTTACAATAAAGAAATTTATGGAAATGAAGAGTTTTTAGGAACAAACTATGGTCAAGATAGACGCCTTAATAACTGGTTTGGATTAGAAAACGTCGAGCCTGTTCCGGGTGTTATTATCCCTACTCCATTCTTTGCTAAGACTAAGAATATTTATAGAATACAAAATGATATGCCAGAACCAGGTAGAACCGAAGGAATATCACTTATGCGACTTTCTGAAATGTATTATATTGTTGCTGAGGCATATATAAGAGAGAATAATACAGCTAAGGCAGAAGAGTATATAAATGCTGTAATAGAGAATAGAGGCTTGACAAAGTTAAGCGAAAGAACCCCCGTGATTGTTCCGACAATTGAGATGCTTTACAATGAGCGTCACAAAGAGTTCTTTGGCGATGGAATGCGTTGGTTTGATATGAAAAAGTTAAACTCTAATATTATATCTAATTTTGAGCGTAAAACTTTTGATACAGACCTTGATAAGAAGTATGTATTCCCTATTCCACAAGATGAGTATTTAAATAGAGTTGATTAATTTAATGCAAAATAATATGAAACATATAGTTAAGTTATTATCAATGGCTGTTGTTGGGTTGCTATTCTCGTGTAGCCAAACAGACCTTTTGACATACGACACAACACAACGAGATGGAATATATCTTGAATTTGATGCTGACGAGGGTGAGGCAGATTCTGTATTCTATAACTTTGGATTTACCGATAGATTAAAAGACACAGAGGATATATATCCAGTAAAAGCGGTTGTTATGGGCGCAAGAAAAGATTATGCTCGTGAATTTAAAATTGAAATTATAAGCGACCAATTCGATTGCGAAAAATTTAGTGTTGCAACCGAAGATTACTTTGAGCTACCTGAAACGGTTACTATTCCTGCTAATGGATATGAGGCTATTATTCCAGTTAAATTACTACGCCACAGTGACCTTTTAACAAAAAGTGTAATTCTTGCTTTTAGACTTGTTGAGAACGATGATTTTATTGTGCGAGGTAAAGATACATTTAAAATTACCTTTGATGATTGGAACCCTCCTGTTCCAAAGTGGTGGCAGAGTATTTTTGGAAACTTTACAAAGAAATCAGGAGAGTTATTCTTTAAATATTTTTGGGCATCAGAAGCGAATAATCCGATAATTTTTAAAGATATAGTTGATGAGTTTGGTTATGAGTTAGAGGTTCCAATAAAACAAGGCTCATTCTCAGCTATTCAGGTGCATAGAATGTATTTTAATGTGAATGTTCGAACACCTATGTATAACCTTACAATAGCAAATCCTGAGTATGGTCACACTATGCCAAAACCAATATATTAATTTATAAAATATTGATATTATGAGAAAAATATTATATATAATAGCCTTAGCACTTTTTACAGTTGGGTGTTATAGTGACAAGTCTTCTATGGTGTATCCGAGTGAGAATGACCGTCACAGACCACTTGTTGTTAATACCTCAACACGAAATATTAGTGTTGAGGCAGCCGAAGAGTTCGTATTTAAGCCTGAGATTATTCAGCCGAAAGAGTATGAAAATCGCCCTTTACAGTTTGTGTGGAAACTGAATATGATTGTTGATGATAAACTTGAAGAGCAAATTACAGTTGGTAATGAACACGAATTAAGATATAGTTTTCCAGAGTTGGGTACCTATTTTCTTACCCTTGAAATCATAAACGAAGATTTTACGCAGGTTGAAAATTGGAGTGTAGTTTCTCGTGTTTTTGACGAGGGATATATGGTTACTGGCAACAACGATGCAGGGGAGGTTGACTTTGCTTTTGGTCGTAAACTCTCTGAAACAGATAAAGAGAATGGGTTAACTGAAATATCGTTTGTGAATAATCTACTTGAGAATAGAAATCCAAATCACGACTTTAAAGATATAGTATATATCAGTAAGTCGCAGGTTCAAGGTAGTCAAGCAAATGCAAAGCTATTTATTTTTACACGAACCCATATATATGTTGCAAACCCAAGTACATTTATTGTAGAGGCAGCATCACCATTTTATGAAATGAATAGTGAGTATATTGAAAAGGTGCATATGGTTGATTATCAAACCTCAGTAGGTAGTTATATTTTCACAAGCAAAGGTAATATCTATAACTTTGATAGAGACGAGGCTTATGCTTATCTTCCTCCATACGATTTAGGTGTAACAATGGATAAATGCTACACTACAATAGCAATTGAAGGCACATATAATTACACTCAAGGCTATATAGCTGTAAAGAAAGAGAGTGGTGAGAATAAATTGTACACAACGGCTAGTTACCCTGGTGGTGTTATGATTCATAATAACACACATGGGGTTAATTCGGAAACTGGAGTCGTTGAAGATAATGTAAGAGAGAATATATATGCCGGATATGATATTGATGTGGTATTTCAGATGATGGGTAATAGATATGATAATCAGAAGAATGATTATATATCTATAAGCCGTAAACGCTCAAACCCTAATGAAGTTCGTATAGTTAAATTTCAGAAGAGTGTAGGTTATAGACCACCACACGATGTAGATATGCCGGGAGCTATAACAGACTATACAGCTACAAACTTTACATTTGATGCTGCCATTACACCAATAGCAAGCCCGAGATATGAAGAGGTCTATTATGTGAATAATAACAAGCTTTACCGATGGCGACCATATGCAGTAGGGGTGGATGGGCAACTGCCAACTGAACCGATTATTGATTTCACTGGAACAGGAAAAGAGATTACTACGATGACTCTTTCGTTTAATACTCGTGAACTTTATGTTGGTTTCTATGATACAAACACATCTAAAGGAGGTTTTTGGATTTATGAGTGTGCTAATCTGGACAAAGAGCCGATTAAAAAGTATGAGAATATTTTAAACTGTAGACCTAAACAGATTCTTTATAAAACTTTAGGTTTAGATAGATTTAATGCAAAAAATTAAAATATGAGAAAAGTTATTTTATTATTACTAGTGTCGCTATTTTTTAGTTGCCAAAGTAATAAAGTAGTGATTGAGGGAGATATGAAAACTATGCCTGATGGGACAGAATTAAGGCTTATGCTTAATGATATTGAACTAGGTAAAACAACATCAAAAGGTGGCAAGTTTAACTTCACTTATGAACTTACGGATATTAAAACCCCTGCAATTGGTTATATTACAATGCCTGGGGGAGGTTTGTCTCTTATTATAGAGGCTGGAACCATAAAGGTAGAGTCACAAGATAGAGCGTGGCCTACTCCTTATGGCACAAAGTATAACGATATTCTTGCAGAGTGGCATAACGACGACTATAAAAAGATGATTGAGGGCAAAGGTGAGAGAGAAATTTCAAGTATAAGATACAATGCAAGAAAAACTTTCTATTACTCAATTTTCAATGATGGAACAGATTCTTATGCACGTCTATTTGCACTTTACTATGCTGGTGGATATGGAGATAATGAGGTTCCGACACTTGATAAGCTAGAGAAAGAGTTAGGGCAGAGAGCAGAGATAGACTATATCAGAAAAAATATTGAGATAGCAAAGCAAATGGCTGCTCAAAGAAATGCGGTTAACACAGGAAGTCAATTTAAAGAGCTTATCGCTAAAGACGTAGAGGGTAAAGAGTTTAAGCTGAGTGAGGCGGTAAAAAATAATAACTTAACGCTTTTAGAGTTTTGGGCATCGTGGTGCAAACCTTGTGTCGAAGAGATTCCGCATCTTGAAAGCGCATATAAAAAGTATAAATCTGAAGGATTTGAAATTTATGCTTACTCAATAGATAAGCGTCGTGATGATTGGGTAAAGGCTGATAAAAACTATGATTTTAAATGGATTTCAGTGAGCGGAGATAATAAAGATGCAATAGATGAAATTCTTACTTTATACGCTGTAACCTCGGTTCCTACTAATTATGTGATAGATAGCAAAGGGGTAATCATTGCAAAGGATGTGAGGGGCGATGACCTAGAGTTTATGCTAGAAAATATTTTAAAATAAAGCATATGATATTTAGATATTTAATGTTGGCTATGATAGGGGTGTTATCACTCCTATCTTGCTCAACAAAAGAGATGATGAGGGTAAATATATCATCAGCTGACAGTAGAAATGTTCTCTTTATGAGAGAATATTTTACTGAAGAGGGATTTTTTCAGGTAGACACCATATCAGTAGTAGAGCTTAAAGAGAAGAATGGAGTTTTAAAACTAAAAGTTGATGAGCCATATATTATGGTGGCATTCAATGGCTCTAGCAGGGTCGATTTTATTGCTGAGAGGTGCGAATTAAATCTTAAACTAGGAAGTAATAGTGGTATTGCAGGTGGAGTTCTAAATAGCAGAATCATAGATGCCGAGTTAAAAGATAATGAGTTTAATAATGCAAAAAAAATATTTGAAGAGTTTGTAGAGAAAACTCGAAACCTACCTATTGGGCAACAAAAAGAGAGTCAAAAAGAGGGCTTGATGCTTTTGAATAACATTCATAAAGCAAAAAACGATGTATATACAAATCTATTTAATAATTCGCCTTCTGCTATTGAAAAGGCACTTATTCTATCCTACGGAGGTTTTGCAAGTAGTTCAGAACATTTTATACTTTTGGCAAATGAGGTGATTAAAGAGTTACCTTGTGGATATAATCGTATGAAGCTTGCAAATAGTGTTGAATATAATAAAAATTCCATTAAAAAAAGAATACTATTAGCAGTAGGGGGTAAATTTATCGATTTTGAAACACAAGATATTAATGATAAAAAATATCAATTATCAGATGTGGTAAAACGCAATAAATATACACTTTTAGAGTTCTGGGCGTCGTGGTGTGCACCTTGTCGTAGGGAGTTTCCCTATTTAAGAGATGATTACAAAAAGTATAAAGCGAAAGGATTCGAGATTTTTAGCTTTAATTTTGACACTAAAGTCGAAGATTGGAAAAATGCCTCTGAAAAAGAGAGTATCAATTGGATAGATTGCGGAGATTTAGCCGATATAGGTAGATCTGAGGTGGCAAAAAAATATAATATAACAGGAGTTCCGACAAGTTTTTTGATTGACCAAAATGGAGTTATAGTGGCAAAAAACCTACGAGGAAAAGCACTAGACGAAAAACTATCTGAACTATTTAATAGATAATAATATGAGAAAACTAAGTTTTATTTTTTCACTTCTTCTTATATGCTTTGCGTGCTCGTCGAATAAAACACAACTAATAACCTGAGTTTTGTTTAATATTCTCCCCCTCTGACTATTTGTTATATATTGCATAGCTATTTAGGAGTAGATTTGTGTGTCTACTCCATTTATCTATTAACGATTGCTCATAATTTATTTTGTTACAGTATCTTGAAAGCTGTATGTGTTTGAGTTAAATTTGATTGTAGGTTTCTTTTCAAAGAAACAATATGCAGCGATCCCTGAAATTAGATTAATCAAGAAGTTAGCGATGCTCCTGTGTCTTGAATGCTCTATTTGACAAATATTCTTCAACTCATCATTAATCGTCTCAATAACAGACCTCTTTCGTAATAGAATCTTATCTCGAAAACTCATCAAACAATTCTTCATATTACTCTTTAGACCTGTAACTAAATGTATTCCATCTTCATAAAGTGATTCAAAGAGTGTTTTGCTGATATATCCTTTATCAGCGTATAAATCACCAAACACTGTCTTACTCATTACATTAAATATCTCAGGATTCCTATCATCGACATTTCCCCTTGTAATACAATAATTTATCAACTCTCCCTTATCATTGCACATTAAGTGCAGCTTAAAGCCATAGAACCAACCCATTGTACTTTTGCCCAATTCTGCAGCACCCTTGAACACCTTGTTTCTCTTTATGCGTTTATTGTGACACACTGCAATTTTTGTAGAATCAATAAAGGTAATGCCTGTACACTTACCTAAACATATAAGTTTTATAAACATTGTTAGAGGGGTTAACAGTCTATACTCTAACTGTATAAATCTACTGTATGATAGTAAATTAGGAAATTCTTTCGATAGATTGGTTGAAACATAATTCATATAAAAATGCTTAAAATTACGGAACTGACCCATATGAAAGCAGACCATTATAGTTATCATTTCACTTGTGCTCATACTGCACGCTCTATTGCGACATCGGGTGCCTTCTTTGACATTTAATGTGGTTGTAAATTTATTTTTATTTAATTCTTTACAAAAATCGTCTGCAATACAGAATATTTTATTAACTTTGTCTTTGGTTAGAATGCTCATATCAAATTCTTTATTTTAGTTATCTATTTGATTATCAGCCTTAAAGATACTAAAATTTGGGCATTCTACTAAATTTTTCATACACTATTTTTCAATAAATATCATTTATTTTCAATTTAAAACATAAATATTAAGAACAAGGTATGCGTCTTATCCAAAACTGAGGTTATATTTCTTACGTGGGAGGAGATTATGCAGATTAAAGACTTTGAGATACCATCTACAAAGCAATATCTTGAGCGTACTCGTGATACGTTTTTATTTCAATGTTTTACGAGCTTGAGGTATTCCGACCTGTTCAACCTTCGAAGAAGTAATATAAAGGAGAACCATATCGAAATAACCACTATCAAGACTTCGGATAGTTTGCGAATTGAGCTAAATAAATATAGTCGAGCAATACTTGAGAAGTATAAAGATGTTCATTTTGAGGATGATAAAGCTCTTCCCGTAATAACAAATCAGAAAAATAATGATTATATTAAGGAGCTTGCAAAGATGGCAGGGATAGACGAGCCAATCCACGAGGTTCACTATGTGGGCAACGAGCGAGTGGAGACCGTAACGCCAAAATATGCACTGCTTGGAACCCACACAGGGCGCAGGTCATTTATTTGCCACGCCTTGTCGATTGGTATTCCTGCCGATGTTGTAATGAAATGGACTGGGCATAGTGATTACAAGGCAATGAAACCTTATATAGATATTGCGGACAAGATAAAAGCTTCGCAGATGAGTAAGTTTGATGAATTTTAGAAAAAATCTGGCACGAAAAGTTCAAGGGTAATGATATTTTGATTACCTCTGCAACATAAAATACCATCGTTAGTGCGGTTTAAAAAGCGAAAAAAACGCAATTTAATGTAGTTTGATTAAAATTACACCCCTGAAAATTTTCAAGTGTGATTGAAAATTATTACTTTTGCAGAAAATATTCAGTTATGATTGAAATTTTAGATTCTATAAGAAAGTACAATTACTGGGACGGCAATAGTGTCGAGTCTGGTTATGAGCGCACGGCATATACCGAGAAGATTAGTCAATATGTTGGCAATAAATTGGTCAAGGTCTTAGTCGGTCAGCGACGTGCTGGCAAGAGCTATATCTTACGACAAATTGCAGCTAAATTAATTGAGGGAGGTGTGAAAAGTGAAAATATACTCTATATAAATAAGGAGTATATGGGGCTTGTTACTTTACGTAACGCTATTGAGTTAGAGGAGCTATACAGAGCGTATAGAGAGGTGCTTAAACCACAAGGCAAGATATATATGTTTATCGATGAGATACAATATATAGAAGAGTGGGAGCGATTTGTAAACTCTCATTCGCAAGATTTTGCAGAGCCTTGTGAACTATTTATTAGTGGTTCTAACTCAAACCTTCTATCGGGAGAGCTTGCGACCTTGTTATCGGGTCGATACGTTGAGTTCAAAGTGTTTCCATTTAGCTACACCGAATATTGTGGTATCACTCAGCAACCAATAAATCGTGATACTTATAAAAAATATATAGAGAGTGGAGCATTGCCTGAGCTACTTGAACTACCAACCGAAGAGATGAAGAAAAACTATGTCTCTTCAATCAAGGATACAGTTATGTTACGTGATATTGTAACGAGATTTAAGGTTAAAGATATCAAACTTCTCGACGACCTATTTGTTTACTTGGTTAATAGTGCCTCAAATATCATATCAATAACAAATATTATTAACTTTTTTGCCTCAAAGAAACGCAAAACCAACTATGAAACACTCTCTTCGTATGTCAGTTATCTTGAAAGCTCATTTTTAGTCCATCGTGCTGAGAGATACAACATCAAGGGCAAAGATACCATTTCGGGCAACTGTAAATACTACCTAAATGATTTGGGGTATCGTAACTATCTATACTCTGGTTTTGGTTACGGACTGGGCTACTTATTAGAGAATGCGGTCTATCTATCACTTCGACGTGCTGGGTATGATGTTTATGTAGGTGTTGTAAAGGATACTGAAGTTGATTTTGTCGCTATCAAGGGAGATAAGAGACTCTATTTTCAAGTTACACTGCAACTTACAGAGGAATCCACTATCGAGAGGGAGTATCGTTCACTGAAATTAATAGAGGATAACTTTGATAAATATGTGGTTAGTATGGATGATTATCGCATTCCGACAAACGAGGGAGTTGGACACGTATCTGCTTGGGAGCTAGAAGAGTTACTTAGTAAAATGTAGTAAAGTTATGAACGATAAAATATTAACATACGCAGCAGGCGTAGTTGGAGCATTAGCATTTGGAGTTGTGGCAAGTCAATACGCATCTAACGCTGATGCTGGCTTTTGGATGTGCGTTGGTTTCTTTGTGGGAGGCGCAGGGCTTGGTGTAATTACATACTATGTAATAGTAGTAGCCATTAAAATGCTGTTTGACCATCTAATGAAAGGGCGTATCAAAGCCGAAGAGGTGGAAATCGAAGAGCCAAAAGAGATTCCACAACCTAAAGCAGAACCAATAATAATAAATATCCAACAGCCATTGGCAGAGCCTGCCAAAATGAGTGCAACAGCTAAAACAGTAGCTACGGACGAAATTCTAGCGGTCAAGGAGGAGAAATCAGAGTCGTTGCGTGAGGAGATAACCGAAGATATGATTTTTAAGCTAAGAATGTATGAGAAATACCTTATTATTGAGGGACGTTTGATAAAAGATGGTTGTCTAAATGAGAATCTTGAGTGGATTGCGATAAATAAGGGGCGCAAGGATATAAAGAAATTAATAATTCTTCTTGATGGTTTGATAAATGAGGGATATTTTATGCCTTATCGAGATAATAAAGTAAAATTATTCTTTGAGAGACGCTATAATGTTGAACTAAAACAAAATTTTGAGCCGAGTAGGCGTAAACAATATGAGGGTGATTATAAGATAGTATTCTATAACTACCCATTTTAACCTAAATGAATATGAAAAAACTAATTTTTACACTCTTATTGCTTATTGGTCAGCAAATTACATTTGCTCAAAACGATAACTATAAAAAATTAGACCAATATTTTAATGTCTTGCAGAATAATAATAAATTTATGGGTAGTATATCCATATTTCAAGACGATAACGAGGTATATAACAACACATTTGGATTTGCTGATATTTCTACAAAATCAAAAGCAAATAAAGATACAAAGTATGCCATTGGGTCAATCTCTAAGACCTTTACGGCTGTTATGATTTTTCAAGCTATTGAAAATGGCAAACTTAACTTAGATGAAAAACTAAGTAAATTCTTTCCAGAGATTCCAAATGCAGAGAAGATAACAATTGCAAATATGCTAGAGCATCGTAGTGGAATATATAATTATACTGATATAACGCTATCTGAATGGAATACTGAACCTCAATCAAGAGCCGAAATATTGTCAAAGATCAAGGCTGGAAAGGTTGCTTTTGAGCCAAATGCAAAGTTTGGATATAGTAATGCAAATTATTTGTTATTATCTTATATTATAGAGGATATATACAAAAAGAGTTATGACGAAATTTTGAAAGACAATATTATATATCCGCTAAATCTAAAGAATACATCATTTTCGAAAAATATTGATAGCAATTATGCAAAATCTTACGTGTATTTAGACAAATGGCGCATAGAAGATTCGACAGACCCCTCTATTACTATTGGAGCTGGTGGTATTCATTCAACACCATGTGAACTAAATAAATTTGCTGAGGCTCTTTTCTCTGGCAAATTAATTAATAAAAAGAGCCTACAAAAGATGATGACAACGAAGGATAATGTAGGAATGGGATTATTTAAAGTTCCATTTTACAATATCTGGGGCTTTGGACATACTGGAGGAATTGATGGTTTTCACTCTTTTTTTGCATACTTTCCAGATAGTAAAATTTCATATTCAATAGTATCAAATGGACTCAACTCTATATTTAATGATATTCACATAGTAGCTCTGAGTGCGGTTTTTAATAAGCCTTTCACAATTCCAAACTTTACGGTTATAGAGCTCAAATCAGAAGATTTAGATAAATATTTAGGAGTTTATTCTTCTGCTCAACTTCCAATAAAGTTAACTATTTCAAAAAAAGGAGATACTCTTATTGCACAAGGTACGGGGCAAGCTCCTTTTAACCTTACAGTAATTGGAGAAAATAATTTTGAATTTAAACAAGCGGGGATTGTTATAGAATTTAAACCTACCGAAAAATCATTAATATTAAAACAAGGTGGAGGAATATTTCTAATGAAAAGATAAATATTAACCATATTTACTACGACCGTATTACGAAATTGAAAATCGTAGTAAAATCGTACAGTATTGATTGTCAGAGAGTTTCTTCGGCACTCACTACGATTTTTTAGATACCTCATTAAACCTCTATAATTTTGCAGTGTCGACAAAAACAGAGCCTTTGCGCAGGGCTATTTGTTAAACACTAAAAAATTATAGATATGGATTTTCAGAGTCTAAAAAACAAGCCATTATGGCAAATGACAGGCGAGGAGTTTTTGCAACTCAACACCGAGGGTAGAGTAGTAGCCCCTGCCGTTGTCGCTGATGCAACGCATAAAAAACACGTATATGGTATAGCAGGTATTGCAGCTCTATTTGGTTGCTCTCGCCCTACCGCCAACCGCATTAAGAAGAGCGGAAAGATTGATCGTGCTATCACTCAGATTGGGCGAAAAATCATTGTTGATGCAGAACTAGCCCTTGAACTTGCAGGGCGGAAAACGGGAGGCAGATAGAAATATATGTGAGTTGCTATGATCTCATTTAAGATTGTTCAATAGCCATAGCAGGACGAAGAGATAAAAAAGGTGCGAAAGGTGTGGGGTTATGAAGCCCTACGCCTAGACCACCCTATAGATTTCATAATTGAGATCAAAAAGTACGACGGCTTTTGTTGAGTAGCCGACGACATCAACTACTATCAGATTATCGGCAATTTTCTAAATGAGTATGAATCTATTGATGCAAAACCGAAGTAGGGCACATTTGCAAATATTATAATATTTATAAAATATGTCCTCGCAGAGGAATAAAAGAAAAGCAGCATGATAATAAATATTATTGTGTATTTCATTTTTAAGAAGAAAACATTGTTTTCGTAAATTGTACCACAAACTTTTGTAGTGCGACTATCTTTATATATCTAATAAACGTAAAATATTATCACTTATATTTAACTACCCATATATGTATTATATACATATATGGGTAGTTAAACGTGTATGATAATATCTGGATATATCTTTATCTCAAATATATAGACTAAACTATATTAGTCTGAGAGAATAAAACAATCAGTTTTAGGAATATAGACAATTTTGATGAACTTATTAATATAGACCCACTACTACAAAGGTGGACTTTTATTAATTTTTTAAATTTTATCAAGATGGAAACATTAAGAGAAACACGACTGTTTGATGTCGTTAAATCGGGAAGTGTTATTAACTATTCCGAAACAGAACTTCAAGAGATTTATAATGAATTTCAAGAAGAGGTAACTACTTATGCCGAATATGAAAACGATACTCGGTATCTGTATCGTTCATTTTACAGAGCTATCATTGAATTAGCAGCTCTTAGGGGAAAAAAATAAAGACCATGGTGCATTGCTTACAAAAGCAATTATGCTGCTTGAAAGTGAAGTGGAACTTATTAAATTGTCATTAGATCGAAATCTATTCTCTGAAAGGAACTCTGCTATCTATATTCATTCTACCATTAGTTGGAATGGTACACCAACTGAATTAACGGAGTTGATCTATGCTCTTTACCATAGTGGTTGCTTTAGTAACGCTCTACTGAAAGATGTTATTAAACTATTTGAAACTGCATTTAATGTTAAGTTAAACAACTATTCACACACGTTTGGACGTATTCGTATGAGAGGTGAAAGATGTGCTTTCTTAACCAAAATTATACATAATCTGATTGCTGTAATGGATAGTAAAGACCAATAGTCAGTGTATTAATTAGAAATGGGGTCGTCTATTAGAGTTTAAATTCTTTAAGACGACCTCCTTCACTCATTTAAACGTGCAGCAAAACGAACTATAGATACTGTATTTTTCAATGCTAACAATATAATTTTATTACCGTAAAGACAATTTTTTCTAGAATAATCAATTATTTTTTTATGTTTTCTCCACCATAACCTTATAGTATAATTTATATGGCCATTATTAAACTGTATTATTTTGCAAAATCATCCACTTTTCATTAATTAGAAAAACATAGCAATATAACTGATAATTATACATAAATAGACACAATAGTTCTATATAAACACCTATAACAATCTTATGTAGCCTATATTATAGTTTAGCTATGTATAGTTGGCATTAACTAATATTTAGTTTTTGCATCTTTGCAGTCTGAAACTTTAAAGAGCTATGGATAAGAACTATATTATAATGGACTCAGATGCCTTTATACAGATAACAAAACAGTTGTCTGTAATAACGTATTATATCTCTGAGCATTTAGAACGAATAAGAGCAGAAGAAGCTAACCGCATTGTGTGTGTAAAATATGTAAGTATGTTTCTTGATGTAAGCGATAGAATAATTTGCAGAAAAATGAAAGAGGGCTTATTACCCTATGATAATAGTTTTAGTACCACCATATTTGGGATACGAGATATTGAAGTGGCTATTATTAACAGAATAATTAAGGCTATCAAAGAGCAGTTTGAGTGCCTAAAACGAAATAATAGTATGTATGGAAATGCGAGACATAATTTTGGAGCGCACGAATAAGGGGTATGATATTTTTCGTAGATACATTAAGTTTGAATGGAAGCCAAACAAAGGATTTCTTAATCCACTATATGATGATACCAAACCATCCTGTTACATTTTTCTAAGCAAGAAAAGAGGTGTCTACACAATGTTTGATCACGGAAGCCGAGAGCATAGTGGTGACTGTTTCTTCCTTGTTGGAATGTTGCACGGACTAGATAGTAATAATTCATCTGAATTTATTGAGATAATGCTCATCATAGATAGAGATCTTAACCTTAATTGTAACGAAAAAAATTACAAACCCCAAAAGTCAAGGAAGAAAATAAAAGTTATACCAATGCAAAAATCAAAAGAGATAACTACACATAAAGAGTATAAGATAAAAGAGCGCCCTTTCATACAGCGTGATATGCAGTTTTGGGAGCAGTATGGAATTAATAGAGCTACTCTTAATAGGTTTAATGTTGTAGCTTTAGGAGGGTTTGAAAGTGTGAGTGCTAATGGTAAGCCATATCAGATAATAGCAACTATCAATGAGCCTATGTATGGTTATAAGCAAAATGAGCTTATAAAACTATATCGACCATTCACCTCTCAATACCGATTTATATATGGAGGAAAGGCCTCTGAGAATTATTGCTTTGGCTTAGAACAGTTACCACCTAAGGGAGATATTCTCTTCATAACTGGTGGGGAGAAAGATGTATTGTCACTGTCGGCACACGGATTTAACGCTATCTGTTTCAACAGTGAAACTAGCAACATTCCCGAAGGAATTATTAAGACGTTAGCCTTCATGTTTAAACATATAGTGATACTATATGATATGGATAGCACAGGGATTAAAAGTTCAATATCGGCTTGCCAAGAATTGTCAGCATACGGCATAAAGCGTATGATGCTACCACTACCAGGGAGTAGTGATGCTAAAGATGTATCCGATTTTTTTAGGTTAGGAAATAGTGCTGATGATTTAAGGATGATATTTATTAATCTTTTAGATTCATTATACTCAAATACTATGTCAATATTAAAATCTTGTGAAATAAATCTTGAGACTCCACCTAAAACTAGCGAGGTGACTGTATCAATTAATGACGTTCGCCTAGGTACTGAAGGAAATATTCTTTGTGTAACAGGTGGAGAGGGAACAGGCAAAAGTAATTTCGTTGGAGCTATTATCGCCGGTGCCATTAACAGTTCAATGCACGATATAGATACTTTAGGAGTTACAGTTGCGCCAAACATTAACAATAAAGCTGTACTATTCTATGATACAGAACAATCAGAAGAGCAGTTACATAAAAATAGCAGCAATATTCTTCGGAGGGCACAAATAGGTTCAAAACCTGATAGTTTTAAGGCATATAATCTTACGGCAATGGAGCGAAAGGTAAGATTACACACTATAATTGAGAGTATGGATAGGTTCTTTCATTACTATAAGGGCATACACCTTGTTGTTATAGATGGTATTGCAGATTTGGTGAGGGGAGCGAATGATGAGAGTGAAAGTATCAGTGTTGTGGAGGAGTTATATCGTTTGGCAGGCATATACAAAACAACAATAATATGTGTTCTCCATTACACTCCAAGTAGTGGTAAACTACGAGGGCATTTAGGGTCAGAATTACAGCGCAAGGCAGCAGCCATACTATCTATTGATAGGGATAAAAATCCTAGGGTATCTGTTATCAAAAGCATAAAAGTAAGGGATGGTAGCCCCTATGATGTGCCACTTCTTCAATTTAGTTGGAATAAAGAACTTCAGATGCACACTTTTATCGGAGAAAAACCTAAAGAAGAGAAAGAACAACGTAAATATGATGGTTTACTAAAAACCTCTATGCGTATATTTGATAGTGTCTCACGTCTAAGTTATGAAGATATTATAAAATCTTTAGTCCAGGATTTATCCATCAAAGAGTCAACAGCGGAGAGTTATTTGGAGTATATGATTACGAATGAATTGGTTGTTCTTGAATGTCAGAATAGTATGTTTTATAAATTGCCGTCGAAGAAAGGAGGCGATAATGAGCATAAGTAGAGATTATTTTGATAGCCGGATAGATGAGATTGTAGAGCGCATAGATACACTTAACGAGAACATAGAGAGATTAACGCTTGGAACGTCGGTTGACAGTGTTAAGAGATATGACTACAAGCAATCATCATATATTCTAAATATCAGTATTAGGCAGCTTATGAGATTAAAGGCCGATGGAGATATTAAGTCACATAAATACAATGGTAGAATATATTTCCTACTGGAGGATTTAAACGAATACATTAACCAATCATTAAACAATGAAAATATATAAAATATGGAAGTTATAACATTAAAAAAGAGTGAGTTCAGCAACTTGATTCTAAATTACAGAAAGAGTCTACTAATTATGGATTTTTTAATTCATTTAACAGGAAAATTATCGCCTATGGATATGTCGTTAAAGGCTGATGAAGTGTGTAAATTATTCGGTATGTCTAACAGAGAGTTAAGAGAAGCACGCAAATCTGGCTGGATAACAGGTACACATATTGATGGTCGTATTCACTATAAAGTTGGTGATATAATAGAGCTAAAATTGAGGTTTATTAAGAAAGAGGTTCATGAGCAGATTGATAACGTCCCATCATAATTTTATACTCTCATTTTGCACTCAATTGCTAGAGTGAAACACTTTGATTCAGATGAAATTGAGGCTATGTAGGATCATATTCCCTCATAGCCTCAACTAACCTAACCATTTGAAATTATTACACAATAGTACTAATGTCTAATATAATTGATTTTCTTGTTTACCCAAATATGGATCTTTTCTAACATTAACCAAATTTAGATCTATGCCTATAGCATTTGATATTCCAATTTCATTATTATATACTGATATTGACACATATGCTTCTGTCTTATCCCACTGTACATAGCCTACAAATAGTAATAGAGTAAGATCGAACTCCAACATCATATATTGATTAAAATTTTCAACAGCATTTATATATGTTATCGTGCTATAAAGCCAGTTATCAACCACTGAATCTATCTTTAGATAGCATGCGGTAGAATATTTATTCCATAAACCAAGCGAATTTCTCCTAAATGTCTCTATCCCAAGATGCACAATACCTCTAGTTGTAACAGACTCTGCAAATTTTATAAATAACTTATAATTTCCAACAGTAGTCAGGTTACTAGTTATTGTCTGTATTGCTGGGGATTTTGTAACATAATTATTGTTCCCATATAGCTCTGAAAATGCTACTATATTATTGTAATTAATAACATTATCCCCAATTTTTATATTCCCATATTTATTTGATAGAATTTCATATCCATAAGATGAAGGAATATATGGAGCAATATCCAAACTCTCTTTATTGTCATTAAATATAAGAAAATCTCTGTGCTTTGCATGGATTTCATAAACTTCATCTACTGATTTAGCCCCATCAATTTCAGTAACCACATCCCACATATAATCGTTCTGAGATCTAAAATTAGATTTGTTTTCAAACCAACTTTCTCGCTCTTCATTTGGTAGCTGCTGTAGTTTTCCAAGAATACTTGTCATCTCTTCATGAGACTCAAAACATAATACAGGTTCGTCATTCTCATCATAATCAACCGTCACATTAATCTCTACATTTTTCTCTACCTGAATCGGTTGATCTCTTTCTAAATTGCTATCCTGGCAAGAAGCTAGACATAATGCAATTGCAAATAAAATAATAAAATTTTTCATAGGTGTATATTTTAATTTATATCTATATGTTATAAATAAATTAAAAACACCCAAAGAATTTTATCTTTTATAGATACTAAAATGTTCTAGTATATGAAAAACTTGGAAATATTGGCATTAATGAGTACCCTCTATATTTATTTCTAATATTATCAAAATCACCTTCACCTCTTATTGGTACAATAATATATGGGTTCTTATAATTGGTAAAATTAATAATTGATATTTGCCAAGAGCGAGTTCCCCTTCGCATCTTTTTCTCAAAAGTGTAGCTAATATCAGCCCTAAAGTAGTCCCTTAGTCGCATCGTGCCAAATTCTGTATAGTATGTAGCATCTGAATAGTCATATAAATCGTCATCATGAAATAGGTGATACATTTCATTAGTTACTCTGCTTGGCATTCCGCTGTTATATTTCACATTTAGAGAGAGGTTTTGCTTGTTTTTTTTACGCTTAACTGTATTGAAAACGCACAATAAATTTGCATAATGAGGTATATCAAAAATATATCGCTCACTATTCCTTATATCCACATTTATTTTAGAGTAGGTGTACGAGCCGACAAATGTCACTCTATTTTTGTGATATTGCACCATAAACTCTAAACCGTAGTTCTCACTACTCCCTATGTAATAACCACTATTATTTGTTAGATATGAGTCTGTATCATATATAAAGTTCCCTTCTTTAATAGTTTTATGATAAGCCTCTAGGGTAAATACTAAGTTCTTTAATTCAGTACTTGCACCAAATGAGTATTGGTTGGATTGTTGTAATTTTTCGTTATTATTTGGCACCCAATAACTAGTAGGTATTGACATATAATATTCATTG
>CAYJCU010000020.1:0-25836 GCA_964368765.1 uncultured Rikenellaceae bacterium | reverse complement strand
GTAGATATGACGTGCATAAATCCAATCCTCAGGTTCGCCGGACACTACTAATAAATAATCTACTAATATGATTCATGGCTAAAGAGCTAACAAGAACAGAGAAGAGTTTAAAGAATAGTAGGGTGGCACTGATTTTTTCAGTGCCTACCTTCATTATTACCTTCTTCTCTCGTAAGCTCTTTATAGACTCGTTAGGTGCTGAGTTATTGGGCTTGAATACCACAATAACCAATATTTTGCAATTTCTTAATCTTGCAGAGATGGGTATTGGTGTTGCTGTTTCTTTTACACTTTATAAACCTCTATTTGATAAGGATAGGGTAGCTGTAAATGAGATAGTATCTGTGCAGGGGTGGCTATATCGGCGAATAGCTATGGTGGTTATGGCTGCATCTGTGGTTTTAATGTGCTTTTTCCCATTAATATTTCAAAAAAGCACTCTGCCTTTATGGTATGCCTACACAACATTTTTAATTTTTCTTTTCGGAGCACTTTTAGGTTACTATGTTAATTATAAGCAGATTATACTATCTGCTAACCAAGAGAATTATAAAATAACATACAGCTACGAATCAATAAATATTGTTAAAAGAGTAGTTCAACTTCTTGTTCTGCTCTTACCAAGCAATAGCTATATATGGTGGCTTGTGGTTGAGTTTATCTTTACTATTATAGCCTCTATAACCTTGAATATGGCCATCAAACGTGCTAATCCTGATTTAAAAGCATCGGTGAAGTTAGGGCGAAAAGTGAAATCAAAATATGGTATCATTATAGCAAAGGTAAAACAGTTGTTTGCTCATAAGATAGGTAGTTTTGTGCTATTGCAATCGCAACCTCTTATTGTATATGCCTTTACCTCATTGACTCTAGTTGCATATTATGGTAATTATCTTCTCATTATTGCAGGTTTGATAATGGTTAATAGGGCACTCTTTAGTGGGATAGCCTCAGGAGTGGGAAATCTTGTTAGTAGCGATGATAAGAGGCTTATTTTGAAAATTTTTGATGAGCTTTACACAGCTAGATTTATTTTCGGTACAGCTATATCACTCTCTGTATTTTATATAGCACCCGATTTTATTTCATTGTGGTTGGGAGAGGAGTATATATTAGATAATATTACGGTTTCACTAATGTTGACCACCTATTTCATATCTGTTATACGCCTTACTGTTGATGAATATATATATGCCTATGGACTATTTAGCGATACATGGGCTCCTATTGCAGAGGCAGTTCTGAATATATCACTCTCTGTGCTATTTGGTTATTTCTGGGGGTTGAATGGTGTACTTGTCGGCTCAACAGTTAGTTCGGTGCTCATAATATTATGTTGGAAACCTTATCTCCTATTCACATCAGGTTTAAAGGTACCGGTATGGAGATTTGTAACTCTATTTGCAAGACATATCTTAACAGTTGCACCTCTTGTTCTGCTATTATGGTATTTTGATATTGATTTTAATCTCACTTTCTTTGAAAATAGATATATTAATTTTATAGCCAATTCAGTTGTAATATTTTTATCTATTAGTGCGGTGTTACTATTGCTATTCCTTCCTACAAAAAGTTTTAGAGGGTTTATTGGCAGAATGCTTAATGTTGTAAGGTGAGTTTGATAAAATATATTGAAAAGTTGTTATCTGTTTTTTAGTGATTGTTGTATGGAAAATATAAAGATAGATATTGTTTATCTATGGGTAGATGGTTCAGATGCAGTGTGGCAGCTGAAAAAAAGAAGATATATGGCAGATAAAGCCGATATTAGTATCGATTGTGAAGGGCGTTATATTGATAATGAAGAGCTTAAATATTCGTTACGTTCAGTTGAGAAGTATGCCCCTTGGATTAATAATATTTTTATTGTTACTGATGGACACACTCCTGAGTGGCTTGATGTATCAAATTCACGAGTAAAGATTGTGAATCACAAAGATATATTGCCTGATAGTTGTTTACCTGTTTTTAATTCTAATGCTATTGAGATGGGGATTGTTAATATCAAGGGATTAAGCGACTACTATCTCTGTGCTAATGATGATACCCTATTTGCACGAGATACAGATAAATCGTTCTTTGTTGATGAGGTGGGGAGGCCTAAGTGTAGATTTACATTATTGAGTAAAAAGCAGTATCGCAACGGTTTAGAGCATTTGACATCATACTTTTCTACTATTGTTAGTGTTAATAGTAAAATAAAAGAGGATTATAAACATAATTTTTGTAGATTGTTTCCTTATCACCAGATAGATATATACTCAAAGGCAAGTGTGTTGAAGTGCCGAGAGATATATTCTGAGTGGGTAAATAGTACTATCCATAATAGATTCAGAAGTTCAGATGATATTCAGAGACATATTTTTTCGCTATTCTCTATAGTTGATGGGGGGGGCGTGGCTGTTGTTAAAAGTTTGTTTGCTAGGCGATTAGATAAGATTATGGTTCTCTTGAAATTTAAAAAAGGTGTTGATTCACTCTTTTTGTCAATAGCGAGTGATGGTATTGGAAGCAAGATAGCAAAATATAGACCTCAACTTTTGTGTCTAAATGATGGAGAGGATAGTACAAACAGAGATAGAGAGCGTGTAAAGAGTCTACTAGAGAGTATGTATCCTAATAAGTCAAAATTTGAAAAACAGTAATATGATAAAAATAGTACAAATTAATACCACCTGTAACTGGGGCTCACACGGAAGAATAGCTGAGGCGATAGGAGATTTAGTTATTGCTGAGGGGTGGGAATCATATATTGGCTATGGTAGAGAAGAGCTTGAAAGTAGTTCTGTAAAGATAAAGATAGGTGGAAAATTAAACTACTATACCCACGAAATACTATCAAGACTTTTTGATCGTCAAGGATTTTATAGCTCATGCCTTACCAAAAAATTTATTAATAGACTAAAAGAGATAAAGCCAAATATAATACATCTGCACAATATTCATGGCTCATACATAAATATCAAACTATTATTCAACTATATAAAAAAGAACAATATACCAGTTGTATGGACACTGCATGATTGCTGGAGTATTACTGGGCATTGTGCTCATTTTGAATCAATTGGATGTGAAAAGTGGAAGAGTGGTTGTTATTCGTGCGAATTAATCAAAAATTACCCTAAATCGCTGTTTGTTGATAATTCTCGACAAAATTACCGTAATAAAAAGAGATTGTTTACCTCTATCAATAATATTACTATTGTACCTGTATCATATTGGCTAGGTGGGGTAATTAGCGAGTCGTATCTAGCTAATTTTCCTGTTAAGGTTATTCAAAATGGTATCAATCTAGAAAAGTTTCAACCCACTATTTCTAATTTGCGTGAAAAATATAATCTTGAAAATAAGCGAATTATTATTGGTGTTGCGAGCTTCTGGAGTGATAGAAAAGGTTTAAGTGATTTTGTTAAACTATCTGAGCGTTTAGATGACAATAGTAAAATAGTGTTGATAGGGTTATCCGAAGAACAAATAGGTAATATGCCCAAAACAATGATAGGTATTGCAAGGACAAATAGTGTTAATGAGTTGGCAGCGTGGTACACTGTGGCAGATGTTTTTGTAAATCCAACCTATGAGGATACCTTCCCCACAACCAATTTAGAGGCGTTGGCGTGTGGTACACCAGTAATAACATACAATACAGGTGGAAGTGTTGAGTCTGTTGATAGTGAGACAGGTGTAATAGTAGAGAAGGGAGATATTGATGGCTTAATTAATGCGATAGATGGTGTGTCATCAATAGATAGCGATGCGTGTGTGACACGTGCTCGTAATCTATATAATCAAGACTCTTCATTCAGAAAATATATTAAATTATATAAAGATATTTTACAAAAACATTAATCATTATTGTAGTATTAGAATAATTATATATCTTTGTAGACGGTAATAAGCGATAGTAAGTTAATACCTATTAAGGGGTATAAACTCGGTTTTAGTTCACTTTTTTAGAGATAAGCAAACCGAATACAGAAAAATATTAAGTGATAGATAGATGAAAGTAGCATTAATAACAGGTATAACGGGACAAGACGGATCATTCTTAGCAGAATTTCTTCTTGATAAAGGGTATGTGGTGCACGGCATAATACGTCGTTCATCATCATTTAATACAGGGCGTATTGAACATCTATATCTTAATGAGTGGGTGAGAGATATGAAACGAGAGCGTGCCATAAATCTACATTATGGAGATATGACAGACTCTAGCTCATTGGTAAGAATACTACAAGAGGTTAAGCCTGATGAGATATATAATCTAGCGGCTCAGAGCCATGTAAAAGTTAGTTTTGATGTACCTGAATATACTGCTGAGGCGGATGCTATAGGAACTCTTCGATTATTAGAGGCGGTTCGTATATTGGGCATGGAGGATAGTTGTAGGATTTATCAAGCCTCAACATCTGAACTTTATGGATTGGTTCAAGAGGTACCACAAAGCGAAACAACACCTTTTTACCCCCGTAGCCCCTATGGTGTAGCTAAGCAGTATGCCTTTTGGATAACAAAAAATTATCGAGAGGCTTATGGTATGTTTGCAGTTAATGGAATACTTTTTAACCACGAGAGTGAGCGTAGAGGAGAGACTTTTGTTACCCGTAAGATAACTATTGCGGCGGCTCGTATCGCTCAAGGCTACCAAGATAAGTTATATCTGGGCAATCTGAATGCTCTACGTGATTGGGGATATGCTAAAGATTATGTTGAGTGTATGTGGCTTATGTTGCAACACGATAAACCAGAAGATTTTGTTATTGCAACAGGTGAATATCACTCAGTGCGTGAGTTCTGCACCCTTGCCTTTAGAGAGGCGGGTATCGAGTTACGTTGGGAGGGCGAAGGAGTCGAAGAGAGAGGAATCTGCTGTGCTACTGGTAAAATATTGGTAGAGGTTGATGCAAAATATTTCAGACCAGCAGAGGTTGAACAGCTGCTAGGTAATCCTACTAAGGCTCGTGAATTGTTAGGATGGAACCCAACTAAGACCTCTTTTAGTGAGCTGGTTCGCATAATGATGCAACACGATATTGCGCAAGTAAAAAAAGAGCATATTAATGGATAAGAGTAGTAAAATATATATTGCAGGTCATAAAGGGCTTGTTGGTTCAGCTATATGGAATAATCTCTCAAAGAGGGGCTATACAAATTTAGTTGGCAAGAGTAGTAGCGAACTAGATCTTACATGCCAAACAGCAACTAATGAGTTTTTTGCTAGTGAGCGTCCTGAGTATGTGATACTTGCTGCGGCTTATGTTGGGGGTATAGTTGCTAATAACAGATATAGAGCCGATTTTATTTTACGTAATTTACAAATACAGCAAAATGTTATAGGTGCAAGCTATAACTCAGGTGTCAAGAAACTACTTTTTTTGGGTAGTACCTGCATATATCCAGCTAATGCACCTCAGCCGATGAGTGAAGATTGTCTATTGACTTCGCCATTAGAGTACACTAACGAACCTTATGCAATAGCAAAAATTGCGGGTCTTAAGATGTGTGAGAGTTTTAATCTGCAATATGGAACCAACTATATAGCTGTTATGCCTACCAATTTGTATGGCCCTAATGATAATTTTGATTTAGAAAAGAGTCATGTAATGCCTGCAATGATACGTAAGATATATCTTGCTAAGGCACTTCAAGAGGGTAATTGGGATATTATTCGCAATGATTTAAATCTTTTGCCTGTTGAGGGGGTTAATGGTTTGTGCAGTGATAGTGAGATAGAGAATCTTTTGGCTAAATATGGTATTTATAACACCCATTTAGAGTTATGGGGAAGTGGTAAGCCCACTCGTGAATTCTTATGGAGCGAAGATATGGCAGATGCTTGTGTATATATTATGGAGAGTGTTAATTTTGCCGATTTGAGGGGATATGCTGTTGAGAGAGGATGCCCTGAGAACCAGATACGTAATTGTCATATAAATATAGGTAGTGGAGAGGAGATAACTATCTCTGAATTGTCTAAACTAATTGTTGAGACTATTGGATATAGAGGGGATATTATTTTTGATAAATCAAAGCCTGATGGCACAATGCGTAAATTGACAGACCCATCCAAGCTGCACTCGTTAGGTTGGAGACACACTATTGAGGTGAAGGATGGTATTAAAAAATTATATGATTGGTATATAAATAGGTAAGAAATTATGTACGACTATTTTAATGGAAAGGTGGCAGAGTTGTCGCCAACACAACTTATTTTAGAGGTAGGGGGCATAGGATATTGCCTTAATATCTCACTTCAAACCTATTCACTTATAGCAGAGCAGAGTAGTGTTAAGATATTCGTTTATCAATACAATATGCGTGATGATTTGCCAGTGATGTATGGATTTTACACTAAGCAAGAGAGATCGGTATTTTGTAGCCTGATAGATGTTTCGGGTGTTGGGGGTAATACGGCACGTACGATTCTATCAACCTTTTCGCCTATTGAGTTGGGCCATATCATATCGGTGGGAGATGCTGCAACACTAAAAAAAGTTAAGGGATTAGGGCAAAAGACTGCTGAGAAGGTTATTGTAGAGCTACGAGATAAGATTTCTACTATTATCGTTGATTCTGGGGATGGTGCAGAGACGCTTGAAAATGCAAAATATGATATGTCGGTAGCTATTGAAGCAATCAATGCTCTTCAAATGCTTGGTTTTAATCGTGTTCAATCAGAAAAAGTGGTTAAAAGTGTGGTGCAAGAGTACCCTAATGAGAAAATCGAGAAGGTGATAAAGCTATCGTTAAAGCGAATGTAAAGATTTGTTAAGAAAATGTAAAGATTGTGTTTACATTATAAGCAATTAACTAATTTTACTATCTTTGTACCGTCTAAGAAGTGTTTGAATAATAGATGAAATGAAAATTAATAGTAATATAAAGAAACTTAATTAATTATGGAAACTTTTTTCTTGATTGCCATTGTTTTATTAGCGATGTTAGCGGTTATGGATATTATTGTTGGAGTATCGAATGATGCTGTTAACTTCCTTAACTCTGCTATCGGATCTAAGGTGGCAACCCTGCGAACTATTTTAATAGTTGCGGCAGTAGGTATTCTTGTTGGAGCAGTGTCTTCAAACGGAATGATGGAGGTGGCTCGTAAGGGTATTTTTAACCCTTATATGTTTACCTATTACGAGATTATGATGTTATTCTTGGCAGTAATGTTCGGAGATATCATTCTTCTTGATTTGTTTAACACTTTCGGTATGCCTACATCTACTACGGTATCGCTGATATTCGGTCTTTTAGGTTCGGCAGTTGCTGTTGGTTCTTATAAGATATGGGAGCTAGATGTTGCAGGAGGTATTGCGCAGTTTATCAATAGCTCGCAAGCAATGGGTATCATTCTCGGTATATTACTGTCTGTAGTTATATCATTTACAGTTGGTATGGTGGTGATGTATATTTCACGTATCGTATTTACATTTGACTATAAAAAACCATTCAAAAAATATGGCTTTATATGGTGTGGTATCGTATTTACTGCAATTACATATTTCGCTGTTGTTAAGGGTCTTAAAGGTACAGTTTACGAGCCTAAAGAGTTTGTTAAATTCATGAACCAGAACTTTGTATTGGTTCAAGGTGCTATTCTAGTTATATGGAGTTTCATAATGTTGTTGTTAGATAGATTAACAAAAATTAATATTCTTACTATATCTATCTTAGCTGGTACTTTTGCACTTGCATTGGCTTTCGCAGGTAATGACCTTGTAAACTTTATTGGTGTATTTATGGCTGGTTTCACTTCGTTTAAAGTGGCTAACGGTGACCCTAACCATATCATGGTTGAGCTTACAGAGAAATCACAAGCTGAGGTGTGGATACTTATATTAGCAGGTGTTATTATGATTATCTCGCTATTTACATCTAAGAAAATTGGTAGTGTAACTAAAACAGAGGTTAATCTTGCTCGTCAGGATGAGGGACAAGAGCGTTTCGGTTCATCGTTAATCTCTCGTCAATTAGTTACAGGTGCTATCAATATGAATAAAAAGTTGGAAGCTATTATGCCACGTAAACTAACAAACTTCCTTTCAAGTCGTTTTGAGGCTAATACACACATGGTTGAGAGCGGAGTATCTTTTGATTCTATACGTGCAACGGTAAACCTAACAACTGCAGCTATTCTAATCTGTATCGCTACATCTTATAAGTTACCACTTTCTACTACTTATGTAACTTTCATGGTTGCTATGGGTACTTCACTAGCTGATAGAGCTTGGGGACGTGAGAGTGCTGTTTACCGTATTACAGGTGTGTTATCAGTTATTGGTGGTTGGTTCTTTACAGCATTTATGGGTTTTACTCTTGCATTTACAATTGCACTTATTATGATGTATGGCGGATTCTATGGTCTAGGAGCAATGGTTCTTATTGTGGTATTTGTAATTATTCAAAGTAATATTTTACACCGCAAGCGTAGTGCTAAAGAGGATGATAATGAGGAGTGCGCAGTGGCAGTTAGTTCTAACGATGTTATTACAAAATGTTCTGGTGATGTTTGCAATACTCTTAATAGTGTGATGAATATTTATAGCACAACACTTGAGGCTACATTTAATGAGGATAGACATCTATTGAAGAGTATGCGTAACGATGCGTCTGAATTGCATAACAGAGCACTAGCTCATAGAAAGAGTACATACTCATCTCTACACCTTATTGAAGAGAATTATGTTAAGAATGGTCACTATCAAATTCAGGTTGCTGATTATCTTTCAGAGGTTACGAAGGCTATTTACCAGATAACTAAATTATCTTCGGCTCATATCTTGAATAATCATAAAGGATTTACTGAAGAGCAGATTGATGATTTACGTATGATTCAGGGTAAGGTTAAGGTGATATATGAGACAATGATATATATCTTTAAGACAGAGGATTATTCTAAACTTGACGAGGCATTGACAATGAGAGACTCTCTTTATGAAGATTTTGCGCAGGTTGTTAAGCGTCAAATACAAAGAACAAAATCTGGAGAGACCTCTACACGTTCAAGCATGTTATATCTAGATGTTATTAATGAGACTAAGGGTATGATTTTACAAGCGAGAAACTTAATTAAGTCACAGAGTTATTTCGTTCAAAAGTAATATTTTTGGTGATGACTAACCTGATAATTTATCGGGTTAGTCATTGCTTGTATATATAATAAATATAAAAAAGAATTGAATTATGGGATTACTAGAAGGTAAAGTAGCCATTATTACAGGCGGTGCAAGAGGTATTGGTAAAGCTATATCTCTTAAATTTGCTGAAGAGGGTGCAATAGTTGCTTTTTCAGATATGGCTAAAGATGAGAATTTTGAAAACACAGAAAAAGAGTTACAGGCTTTTGGCAAACCAGCAAAAGGGTATATCTCTGATGCTAGTAGCTTAGAGGCTTCAGAGGCTTTTGTAGCTGATGTTGTTAAAGAGTTTGGTCGTATTGACATAGTTGTTAATAATGCAGGTATCACACGTGATTCGCTACTTATGCGTATGACTGAGGATCAGTGGGATTTAATTATGAAGGTTAATCTTAAATCTGTATTCAACCTAACTAAAGCAGCTCAAAAATATATGATTAAGCAGCGTAGTGGTAGCTTTATCAATATGAGTTCAGTTGTAGGTGTTTCGGGTAATACAGGTCAAAGTAACTACTCTGCATCTAAAGCAGGTATTATTGGCTTTACAAAATCTATCGCACAAGAGTTAGGTTCTCGTAATGTGCGTAGTAATGCTATTGCTCCTGGATTTATCGTAACAGATATGACTGGCCAACTATCTGAGGAGGTTCGTAATGAGTGGGCTTCAAAAATTCCTCTTCGTAGAGGTGGTACACCTGAGGATGTTGCTAATGTTGCATTATACCTTGCTTCAGACCTTTCTGCTTATGTTACAGGACAGGTTATCAATGTTTGTGGTGGTATGAATATGTAGTATTACCCTTTGAGGATGATATAAATAGATATTGGGGGAGACTAGAATAAAGTCTCTCCCAATTTTAATTATTAGTGTCCGAAGAATCTGAGGATTGAATTTATGCACGTCATATCTACCCTAAAACACACCATATAATATTTACAAATCATCTTCGGTACCCATGTACTACGCAGGTGTGTTTTAGGGCTATAACGCACCTAAATCCAATTTTGGATAAACTGGCACTTCTAGAGGTAAAAAAATCAAAATTTTCTTTTTGTAAGGCCTATAATTTAAATTATAACTAATTTGTTGTTGGATAGGCAGTAACTTGGTTTTTTATTTTTTTACCGGACAACAATATTTTAATATATGCTAAAACAGTATGGAAAGAGATTATATTATAGAGTATCTAACAGAGAGTGCAGAAACTAAATATCGTGATTTTATCATTAAATTAATACCAACTATTGATGTGTCAAATGTGCTGGGTGTTAGAATGCCAATTCTGAAGGAGTTGTCAAAAAATATATTGAAAAGTGATTATATCTCATTTCTTGAGGATAAGAATTTCGAGATATATGAAGAGCGTGTGTTATATGGGCTTGTGCTAGGTGGATTGAAAGATTACTCTATTATGGAGCGTTATCTTAAGATATTTGTCAATCATATTGATAATTGGGCAGTGTGCGACTCTCTATGTTCTGCATTAAAAATAGTAAAGAAAAACAGAGAGACGATATTACCATATATTATAGAGTGCGCAGAGAGTAGTGACACATACACTGAACGTTTTGGTGTTGTTATGCTGATGAACTATTATAACGATGAGGAGCATATTGATTTGCTATTCTCTCTATTCAATAAAAGTACCTCTGAAGAGTATTATGTGCGTATGGCAATAGCATGGGCTGTTTCAATGTGTTTTGTTAAGTGCTATGATGCAACCCTAAAATTTCTGAATAATAATCAACTTGATGATTGGACACATAATAAGTCTATACAAAAAATTATTGAGTCGAATAGAGTATCTTCTGAGGATAAAAAATATGTTAGAACACTTAAACGTAATAATGCATCAAAATAATTAGACGAAACTTTTGATTTTCGTATAATTATGTATATATTTGTGCACAATGTAAATTTATTACCAAACAGCACATATATGAGAAAGTTTATTTTATTTGTATTCGTAATGGGTATTTATCTAGTATCCAATGCACAATCGTTATCAAAAGAGCAATCTTTAGAATTAATTTCTATAGGGATTGAGCGTCGTCACGCTGAAATCAAGGCAAAACATGGGAATGAATGGGAGAGTAAAGTGCTCATAAATGGCGATTATAAAATGAAATTTGACTATAAGATTTTTGGCGAAAAGCCAGTCGATGGCAGAGCCATGTATATATCTATGCATGGTGGTGGGGGCACTACTGAGGAGAATAATAACCAGCAATGGGAGAATCAAAAACATCTATATACACCAGCAGAGGGTTTATACTTTGTACCTAGATCGCCAACCAATACATGGAATATGTGGCACCAAGGTTATATGGATGGCTTTATAGAAAAGGCCATTGAGCTAGCAGTTATTTATGAGGGTGTTAATCCCAATAAGGTTTATATAATGGGTTACTCTGCTGGTGGAGATGGTACCTATCAGTTAGCTCCTCGTTTGGCTGATTTATGGGCCGCAGCGGCTATGAGTGCTGGTCATCCTGGAGATGCTCAAGCAGCTTCGCTACGCAATATTCCGTTTGCCATATATATGGGTGGCAAAGATTATCCCTATAATCGTAACGGATTGGCTAAGGAGTGGTCAAATAAATTAGATTCTCTTTCAAGTGGAGATGAGGGTGGATATATTCACGATGTTAGAATCTATCGTCATCATGGCCACTGGATGCACAGAGATGATACTGTTGCTATCAAGTGGATGAGTCAATTTACTCGCAACCCTATTCCTAGCAAGGTGGTATGGGTGCAGGATGATGTTATAAGAGATAATTTTTATTGGCTCGAGGCTACACCAGATGGAAAGAGACAAAATGAGAGGGTAGTGGTAAGATATATTAAGAATAAAATATATATTGATGAGGCAACCCCTAAATCATTTGTAATATGCCTTAATGATTCTATGATGAATTTAGATAAACCCGTTTCAGTCTATTATAATAATAAACGCATATATAAAGGCAAAGTAGAGAGATTGAAAAAAAATATTGAAAATGATATAGCCAAAATGAGAGATCAGTCTCTTGTATTTCCTGTAAAATTATTGTGTGAAAATGGAATAATCATTCAAAATTAGAAGAATATTATTAAATTTGTTTATTTTTTATTGATAATTGTTTGTTTTTAATAATTTAATTACTATTTTTGTAAAAATTATCTATGTTGTATCTTATTTTATATGCCAAAAATAATTAATATATCAGAAAGCGAAGAGAAAATGTTATTGACGGGATTTAATAACAGAGATATCTGTGCGCTTAGTAATGTGTATGATTTATGTTACCTAGATATGATATATTACATCACCATATTGCTGAAAGATACAGAAATAGAATCGTGTGACATATTTCATGATGTACTATTGCGAATATGGGAGAAGAGAGATTTACGATTTGACACCATAAAATCATTGAAGTCTTATTTATATGTCTCAATACGTAATAATATGTATAATCAAATTGTACGTAGTAAGCGTGCGGATACATATAGTAAATCGCTGAAAACTAGTTATATAGATAGTTCTGTTGATGTTGCTGAGACAGAGATAATATCATTGTTGCACGAAGCTATATCGTATATGCCTAATGAGATGGCAGATATTTTTACACTTATTATGCAAGGCTATGATGTTAAAGATATTTCACAAAAGTTAGGCCGATCGCAAAGTTATGTTTACAATCAACGCAACGCTGGAATATCACTCATTAAAGAAAAAGTGAAAAAAAATAATAGTTTTATTATATTGTTAATCAGTCAGTTGTAATAAGGTTGTTATTTTATAGTAATTTTTTATACTTTTTCGTAGAAAAAAACGTACCCATAATTGTCTTAAAGAAAAAAGACAATTATGGGTAATTCTTTTAATAATTATGTGCAAACTATTGAGGCGGTAGAGTCTTTAGTGAATGAGATAGAGGGTGTATCTCAGGAGTCTCTCGTGCATAATGAAAATATAAATAATATTCTCCTTCTAAATAAAAATGTTGCCGATGCTGTTGATAGGCTAAAAAATGGTGATGAACTTGCTATTAAATGCGAGATGTATATTAACGCATTACAAAATAGAGATAAACATAGAAGTATGTTTTTAGAGATGGTTAATAAACAAGAAAAATTGCAATCTAAAAGAATTACCAGAATAAAAATGACCCTTAGCTTAGTAGCAGCTATTTTTGTTACACTATTTATACTTTTAAATAATAGTAGTATTATTAATGGAGACAATGAGATTATTATAGCAAATAATTTCTCTAAAAATATTGATGTTGTTGTGCCTACATTACTTGTAGGAGATATAAAAAGAGTAAATCTAATCGATAACAGTGAGGAGATATATACAAAACTCGAAAATAGTAAAAAAATCAATCCGAGTAATGATATTCAAGACAATACTCATATTGAGGATACTATAGTTAATAATGTACTTATTGTTCCAAATAAGTTCGCGCATAAAATAGAGTTGCCTGATGGTACAACAGTTCAGTTGAGCGCAAATAGTAGATTAATATTTCCAGAAAAATTTGTAGGCGATGCTCGCAAGGTAACTCTTGAGGGTATGGCAATTTTTGATGTAGTTAAAGGAGCAAAGCAATTTATTGTTAATACACGTGGTGTGGATATAAAGGTGTATGGCACTAAATTTTGCGTGAATAGTTATAATAACACAAAAATAAGAACAACCCTGATTTCTGGTTCCTTAGGAGTAAATTATAACACTCTTGAAGAGGAGAGAGAGATTATGATTAAACCTTATGAAGAGGTGTCTGTAAATATTATTTCTGGAGAAAGTAAGAAGATAGAAAATGTAGATGTCACTAAGTATTTAGCGTGGGAAGAGGGTTATTTTAGATGTGATAACGAATCATTAATTACATTAATTAGTGATTTATCTAATTGGTATGGAGTTAGTTTCAAATATAATTTGAAAGATATAGAAGATATTAATGTTGATGCCTCATTGAGTAGAGATACTACTATTGATGAGGTTCTAGAGATGGTTAGCTATATTGCTGGGGTTGAAGTGGAATATTTAGATGGGATTTACTACTTAGTTAAACCATAATAAGGTTGATGGAATTTTTTAAAGAACAACAATTATTAAATAGATAGTTTTATAAGCAAATTTATATATATTATTAACATTAAATTTTTTAGCATGGAAAAACATTACAAACTTCACTACTTTATGAGTAGTGGTAGAGTGTTGACACTATTAACAGTGTTGTTTCTACTTATCACTCTACCTTCATTTACTTATGCTAGCGAGTCTATTTCAAAACAGCTTACTAGTAAAAAAATTACCCTTAAGGTTGAGAATGCTAGTTTGAAGGAGATTCTCTATTCTATTCAAAAAGAGAGTAATATTAACTTTATCTTTGAAGATAAAAAGGCTATTCAGTCTAATGAGAGATATAGTTATGAGTTTGAGTCTGAAACAGTCTCAAATATCTTAAACTCTATCTTTAGAACAACAAATTATGCATACCATATAACAAAAAATGGTGTGGCTATCTATTCTCGTAATGAGCCCCAACAAAACAAACAAGATGAGAAATGGGTTACTATTAATGGTAAGGTAATAGATGATGATGGTAAAGCAGTTGTAGGTGCAACGGTGGTTGTTCTTAACTCTAATGGTCAAGGTGCTATTACAGATGGAGATGGAGGTTTTAAACTATATCTTCCAAATTATACTGAGATTGAGGTTTCGTTTGTAGGTATGAAGACAGTTAAGAAAGTTATTGATACCCACCTGTCTGAAATGAAATTAGTAGTTAAGCTTCAGCTTGATGAGTTACAAGTTGAGGATGTTGTTGTTACTGGTTATGAGACAACAACAAATAAACGATATACTGGTGCTCGTACATCTGTTAGTGCTGACGAGGTATTGGTTCCTGGTATGACAAGTATTGACCAAGCTCTTGAGGGGCGTATCCCAGATCTTGTATTCACAAATAACTCTGGAGAGGTTGGTTCAACAGGTCGTATTAGGGTGCGTGGTACTTCTACGCTTTTAGGTAATCGTGAGCCACTTTGGGTTCTTGATGGCTTTATCCTTACAGATCCAGTAGATGTTAGTAATGATGATTTAAATAATCCAGACTATATCAATATAGTAGGTAATGCCATCATGGGTATTAACCCTCAGGATATTGAGCGTATTGATGTACTTAAAGATGCTGCTGCAACAGCACTATATGGTGTGCGCGCTGCTAATGGTGTTATTGTGGTTACTACAAAGAAAGGTAGTATCCAGAAACCACGTGTATCTTATAACCACTCGTCAAAGATAACTAGACGTCCACGTTATACAGATAATAATATTGAGTTGATGAACTCTCAAGAGAGGGTTCAGTTTGGTATGGATTTAACAAAAATTCACTATCAATTCCCTTCTAATATGCCACTTGTTGGTTATGAGGGAGCCTATTATCGTCTTAATACAGGGCAGATTAATTATGATGATTTCTTGACTGAAGTGAAACAATATGAGGTAGCAAATACCGATTGGTTTGATGAGCTTACTCAAGATACATACTCACAAGACCACACAGTTAGTTTAAGTGGTGGTACTGAGGAGGTGCGTTACTATGTTTCTGTTGGTTATAATAATGAAATTGGTGTATCTAAAACAACATATAATAATCGTTTTACTACACGTGCCAATATCGATATGAATCTTTCAGAGAAACTTATGACATCTTTCTCTTTATCGGGTAATATTTTAGGTAAAAACAACCTAATGTCTGAAATAAATGCAATGGATTATGCATATAACACAACAAGAACACTTCCTTCACATAATCCTGATGGAACACTATACTATTATGATAAGATAGCTTATGGTGGTTTTAATGTAGGTTATAACGCATTTGACTATAATATTATTAATGAGATTGAAAATAGTAGTAGCTCGTATGATGGTAGTACTCTATCGGCATCTCTAAATTTGAAATATAAGATTATTCAAGAGCTTGATATTACTTTTGCAGGTCAATACACATATAGTGGCACAACACAAGAAGAGTGGTGGGGTGAGAACTCAAACTACATGTCACGTATGCGTAATACAGAGATGGGTGTAATGCCTGAAGGAGGAGAGGCTGGTTCGTCTATGGTTCCTTATGGTGGTATATTAGGATTGTCAAATAGTAATTCAAATAACTATACAATAAGAATACAGTATGATTTCCGCAAATCTTTTGGCGAAGAGGATAAACACTCTATATTCTCTACTGGAGGATTTGAGATGAATAGTGCAACAAGTAAATCATATTCATCAACATCTTATGGATACCTTAAAGAAAGAGGTCTTCAGTATGTAAGTGATCTTGATCTAGAGATGTATCCGCATTATGCAGACTTGATTAACGAAAGTAATCGTAGCAATTCGTATGGTATCTCTAATATGATGAGTAGATATGCTACAATAGGTTATAACTATAATAATCACTTTAACATATATGCTAACGGACGTTTAGATGCTTCAAATAAATTCGGACAGTTTAGTAATGATAGAATATTACCTATTTGGGCTATCTCTTTTAGCTGGAATATAGATGAGAATTTAGCTAAAGATGTTGAGTGGATAACATCCTTAATACTTAGATCATCTTATGGTTCTCAGGGTAATATGCTTGATAGCCAGAGTCCTAATCTTATTATTAGTCAAGGAAGTATTAATCCATATTATGGTGAGTATGAGTCTACTATTGCTCGTTATCCTAATCCTAACCTTGCATGGGAGACAACACTTCAGCAAAACTATAGTATTGATGCGTCGCTTTTTGATGGTATGATTAATCTTCATTTCTCATATTTTGATAAGCTGACAAGAGATGTCTTCTCTGAGGTTGCTGTATCTACTGTTAATGGTGTACCTAATCATACCTATGTTATGAATGATGGTAATATTACAAACCAAGGTTTCTCTGCCTCTGTATCGGCACGTGTTATTAATACGCAAGATCTTAAGCTTAACCTTTCGGCTAATGTGTCTGTAATAAATAATACTCTAAGATCAACTATTAAAGAGACATACGCTTATACTGATTATCTATCGGGACTTGCGCCGGTTAATGGACGTCCACTTTCTACATTCTACTCTTATGATTATCTTGGTCTTAATCCTGTTGATGGGGCACCACTTTTTGATGATTATATTGATGCACAACACCTGTTAAACGGTAAGAGTATTGAAGAGATAATCCAAATGACTATGGTTGAGAGTGGTCAGCGTGATGCTACATGTACAGGTTCATTCTCGGCTAACCTTACATATAAGCAATTCTCTTTCATGAGCCACTTCTCATATAGTTTAGGTGGTAAAGTAAGACTTTTCCCACTTTACGGACCGATACTTACTGGTGTAAGTGCCGAGAATAATGTACGTGTAGAGTTTCTTGACAGATGGATGGCGCCTGGTGATGAGGCTTATACAGATGTACCAGTTATATTAAGCCCAGCAGACCCTGCATTCTTGAACTATCTATCACACTATTCAGCAGGTATTTACACAGATGTTACTAAGTTTGCAGAGAATGTGTGGAGTATGTATGATAACTCAGATCTTAGGGTTGTAAGTGGTAATTATCTTAAGTGTACTTCTATGTCGGTAAGATATAGATTTACCAATGCACAATTAGCTAAAATGCCATTTAGTAGTCTATATGTAAGCCTTAATGCCATGAATATGTTTACAATATCGGCTAAAGAGCTTAATGGACAAGATCCATCTCAGGCAGGTTTCGCTATGCCTAACCTATCACTACGTCCATCATATACACTTCAGTTTAACTTCTCTTTCTAAAAAATTAAGATTATGAAAAAAATATTATATATTACAGTCGTGGCACTTATGACTAGTTGTAGTGGCTTTTTGGAAGAGTACTCACAGGATTTAGTTGTGCCAAAGTCAATAACAGATTTAAATGAAACAATATTAGGAAGTGGATACATCCCATCTCATGAGTTAGAAGAGAATTCAACAGGCTCTTTAGAGTGGTTTCTTAACTTCTTAGATGATGATATTAACACCATTAGAACACAAAGAGCATCTGGTGGTATCAGTGTTATGAATAATGCATATTTTGGATATACCACTTGGCAACTAGAGGTGGGACGTTCTTATAATGCGCAAGGATTAATAGATGATAATTTGCTTTGGAATGATTTGTATGCAAGAATTAATGCAGCAAATACTCTTATTCATGAGGCTAAAGAGATGATTAAACTTAATCCACTAGAGGAGAAAGAGGGTAATACACTTATTGGAGAGAGTTATTTTTTGAGAGCACAACTCTATTTTCTGCTTGTAAATCTTTATGGAGATGCTTATGCTCCCTCTTCGGCAGATAAGAAATTAGGTGTACCACTTAAAATTTCGCACTACGTTGAGTTGGGTCAATTTAAACGTAATACGATTAAAGAGGTTTATGATCAAATTATTTTTGACTTAAAAGAGTCTATAGAATATTTTGAGAATGGTGTTGAAACAAATGTTATTTATCGCGCATCAAAAGAGGCGTCGCAACTATTATTAAGTCGTGTTTACCTATATACTCAATCTTGGGAAATGGCTACAGATGTTGCTATGGATATGCTAGAGAGTAAAAAAACGCTTACTAATCTAATGAATGTGCAGATTGATACCGCTTCTTATGCGATTAGTGCTAATAGTGTTGAGTTAATATTCTCGCAAGGTACGCTTAATCTGCAAGGTAAGTTAAATGGCGAAGCAGCTGGTTTCTGCGTGTCACGTGATTTATATAATTTATATGAAGACGATGATATGCGTAAAGATATCTATTATAGTGTTTCAGGAGATAAAGATAGTGTTGCTCTTAATCGCAAATATAGAACCGATTTCCATGTATCAAGAGTTTCAGACGCCTATACTCTTCGTGTAGCTGAGGCATATCTGAATGCTGCTGAGGGTGCTGCTCTATCTGGTGATGAGGCGTTAGCTAATAAATATCTTCACGAGCTTAAAGGTAATCGTATAAAAAATTATTTAGCTAAGAACTACTCCGGAGAGTCACTTATATCTGAGATTAGAGATGAGCGTCGTAGAGAGTTAGCCTTTGAAGGACATCGTTGGTTTGATTTACGCCGTTATGCTGTAAATACTGATTATCCTTATTCTAAGACGTTGGTAAGAAACTTCACAGTGTATGATGATGATGATAACCTGAAATTTGTGCAGTGCGATACATACGAACTTATGCCAATGGATTTAGCATATACATTCTCTATTCCGATTAAAGTGTTAGAGCTTGATACTGACCTAGAGCAGAACGAACGAGAGTTAAGAGAACCTGTATCAACAGATTCTAAATTATTATAAAAAAAAAGTACATATTATGAGAACATTATTAATAATTTTCCTTACAGCTTTTACTATTTATGGGTGTAGTGAGAGCGAGGATACACTAGTTCATATGTTAGAGTATAGCAACCCTTATGAGATAACAAATAATCCTGACGATCCTGTTCAGGCAAAACGCTATGAGCTATATACCAAGTATGGTGTATCAACATATTTTAATGATACTATTGCACAGGTTAAACTGAGAAATGATTTCGAGGGTAATCCCGTTTACACCTATGAGACACTAGATTTTCCGTGGTCATTCTACGGATATGCTAGATTGCATTACAAGTATACATATATTACAGATGAGGCAGAGAAACTTCAAGCTCTTGAGTGTGCTGAGAGGTATCTTGAGAATAACCCAAGTACGCTTTACCCTTATAATTTCTTTTTAATAAGTTCGTATGAAATTGAGGATAGCAATGGTAAGATTATAGATTCGTCATGGCCTATGACATATAAACTAGGTTTCAGAACTGCTATTGTAACATCTGGTTGGACAGAAGATTCACAGATAGATGGAACAGTTTCTGCACTACAATTGGGGATGATAATTGACCGTATAACTGAATATAAGCAAGATCTTGCAGAATTTTATGAGTTATCACCGTCCTCTTACTATTATAAGTCTATTGAGTCTTTAGATCCAGCATATTACTCATATGTAGATGAATTGGTAGCTAATGCAGATCCAAATACTCAGGCTCTTCTGATTATGCAGGGTAGAGCAGTAATGCATCCAGCAGTTTTAGCGGGTGGTTTCCCATACAATTTTATTTTTATGAGTATACCTGATGAGTATGCTACTTTATGCAGAGATCTTATTAGTAGGCTTGGTAAGCTAGGTTTTGTTAATATTGGTGCTAGTAGTGTTGGTGTTGCTTCTTATGCTCCAGAGGGTGCTGATTATGATTTGGAGCTTTATGCTAGAGAGATAATTTCACTAGGCAAGGATGGCTTTACAGAGCGTTGGGGAGACCAAGAGCTTGTGATGAAAAAGTTTGAGGTTGTATATAATACCATAGTAAAAAGATTTGGTATTGAGTTTTAATCTAAAAAAGATGAACTATGAAAAAAATATTTTTTAATATATCATTACTGTCACTTTTTGCACTATTTTTTGCATGTGAATCAGCTGATGAGGTATCAATAAACACAGGTCTTGAATTTACTAAGGGCGAGTTTACTGACCAAAGAGATAATAAGACATATAGCACTATCACTATTAATGGACAAACATGGATGACAGAGAATCTAGCCTATCGTATTGAAGCTGGAGCTCTTGGTGGATGTTATGCCTATTATGAGGATGATGTTCAGATGGCAGATGTTAAGATTGATAATATGGAGTTTCAGCGTCGAGCTCAAGAGTTCGTAGCTAGTGGAGAGATAGTAGAGATTCCTAATCCTAATACCTACACCTCTATTATAAGCATGATAAATACAATAAAGCCGATCACAAATATTCAATTTTTGCTTGCAAATATATTGACCTATTATGATCAATTACTGCATCCAGAATATTTAGTTGCTTATGAGATTTTAAATGAGATATACCTTGATTTAGTAATTGAGGCCATACCGCCTTTCGCTGCTTTGATGCTACAAGAGGCAGATTTAATTACAGATTCAGCATCGGTGAGGTGTGGATTATTGTATAAGGAAGAGGCATTAGAGATGGCTATCCCTGAGGGGTGGCGTCTGCCTACCGATGAAGATTGGTTGAAATTAGAGAAAGCGTTAGGGATGGAATCTGCTGAAGCTGATATGATAGAGGAGTGGCGTGGTATTGGTGATGCTGATATTCTTGATGTTATGGAAAATGTATATGGATTCAAAATGCAATTTGGTGGTATTCACTATTACGGAGATGTACCTCAGCACTCTCAATATCCTAAATTTGTAAATCTTGATACTCATGGTTATTTCTGGACATCTACTGCTGTTGATGGCGTTGAACAAGATTCATATTTCTATATCATACGTAAAATTTATTCAGGACGAAATACAATTTTTAGAGGTACTGCGCATCCAGAAGCAGCCCTTAGTGTAAGACTAATTAAAGAGTAATCAATATGAAAAAACTAATTTTATCAATCTTATTATTGTCTATCTCATTTGTAGCCATATCTCAGAGTATGTATGGAGACCAAGTAAAGGCAGATGTTAAGATGAAGTATGTGTACTCTTTTGAAGAGGCACTTGAAAAATCTAAAAAAGAGAATAAACCTATCTTTTTTAACTGTTTTGCCGATTGGGTACTTACATGTCACGGAATGAATTTATATGTATTCAGTGATCAAGATTTTGCTGATTGGTGCGATGAGAATTTTGTAAATCTATTTATTGACGTAACTAAGGACGAGGGTAAGGCACTTGCTGATAAATATGGTCTTATAACTTTCCCTCAATATCTTATACTTGATAAGAGAGGTGATATTATTCAACGAATTATCGGTGGTGGTGAATTGGCTGAATTTAAAGAGAAATTATCTCGCTCTTTAAATGAAAAGACAACACATAGGTGGTTGCAAAAACGTTATGAATCGGGTAAACGTGATGTAAATACTCTTCGTGACTATGCTATTGCACAATTTTATGCTGGTGATATAAATAGTGCCAATGATTTAACAAATCAATATTTTGAAAAGATTAAATCTAAGGAGTGGAGAAAAAAAGAGAACTGGTTTCTTTTCCAAAGATATGTTTTTGAGAAAGATTCTCCAATGTTTATAGACTTAATAGCTAATAAGGATAAGTATGTTGAAGAGATAGGAGCTGAGGCTATAGATAAATATATATCTATGGTATATTCAAACTATCTTATGCCTTATGCCACTACTGAGAAGCATGACATGGTAAAACTAATTGATTTTTATATTGAACTTAAAGATGCAGGACTTGCTGATACAAATCAAGTTTTTCTTCTGTATGAGATTGCTAAGATACGTTCAGGTAGTGATATGAAATCGTTAATTTCATTCATGAAAGCGAACGAAAACGCTTGGGAGAATCCTCAGGTTCCATATATGATTAATCTATCTTTGGGTCAAGCAAAGGGGTTGGATGATAATGAAAAACGCACTATCGCTGACTATCTTATTGCAGAGTCAAAAAAAGCACATGAAAGTATAAGTAGTAAGTATAAGCAAATTGCTGAACACATGCTTAATACTAGCGGTGTTAAGTTTGAAGAGGGCACATTTAAAGAGGCTCTTGCTAAGGCAAAAGAGAGCAAGAAACTACTATTCTTAGATTGTTACACTACATGGTGTGGCCCTTGTATTCAGATGAGTACGCAGGTGTTTACCCAAAAGGTTGTGGGCGACTACTTCAATAAAAATTTTGTTAATATCAAGATGGATATGGAGGCAGGAGAGGGTATCGAGCTTGCTAAGAAATATAAAGTAACCTCATTCCCTACACTTCTATTGATTGATGGCAATGGAAAGGTTGTTCATAAGATTGTTGGTGGTCGTTCGGCTCAGGCACTTATCTCTGAGATGGAGGCTGGTGTTACAAAACATAAAAAATAAGTCATTACTGCTAGTGGGTTGCGGATTAATAGCAACTCACTAGCACAATACCATTGATATATGAATAAATTTTTGATGCTAATTTCTATCACACTGCTGTTTAGTTGTGCATGTGGTAATGAATCCGATATTACGGATGATATACCAATAACCGAAGACTTTATTAGATTTAAGCAAATAAGTATTAGTGCAGATGCCCAAGGCGAAGAGCGCACTATATCTGTTGAAGCCTCTGATGAAAGTTGGAATGTTAAGGCTATCGGCGATGTTGCTGAATGGCTAATGGTGTCTAAAAACATAGATGACGATGATGGTGATGCAGAGGTTGAGATAATTATTACTGAGAATTTGAAAGAAGAATCTCGTTCAGGGCAGGTGGTTGCTTACTATACAGATAAATCTGTTACAGATACCTTAGAGGTGCTCCAATTGGCTGCATCTTTAAATGATGGTAATGAAGATGAGTCTGAAAAGTTAGAGGTTACGAGGGATATAAAATATTCGCCTATTGCTGCACGAGTGTCTGATTATCAATCTGATGGAGTTAGTGATGCAAAATATGTATATGATGGCTCGTTTTCAACTATGTGGCACTCTGAGTGGAGCAATAGCACATTTCCTAAGTGGTTAGAGGTTGATGTTCCAACAACTGCAACGCAAATAGATTATATAATTGTCTATCCTCGTGGAGGTAATGGTGATTGGGGTATGGTTGATATATCATATAATACTCGTGAAAATGCAGATTGGGTTGAATTTAAAGCAGACTATAATTTTGGTTTAGATGGTTCAGCCAAAACAATCTATATGCCTGAGGGGGTAAGTAATATTAAAACTATTAGATTTGTAATAAAAGATGGTGTTAATAGTAACGCCACTTGTAGAGAGGTTGAACTTTATAAAATAGAGCAAGATTTAGAGTTAAACGAAAAGATAGATAATGTGTTTACATCTATGGCGTGCGTTGAACTTAAACAAACAGCTAGTGATGAAGATATTAATAAACTACCTAAAGAGTTGAAGAGCATTGCTACTAGATTAAAAGAAGGCTCATATCCAAAAGAGTTTAGAGTAGGCAGCTATGAGGCTCACACAACACCTAGGTATCTAGCTAGTCAGCATAAATCTAAAATATATGGTAGGGCTGATAATCCAACTGGTATATGGGCAGAGCAGGGCGATGAGGTGTTGATTCTTGTCGGAGAGACACACGGAAACCAAATCTCTATTTTTGCATGGGATGCTTTCCAAGATTTTGGGCAGGGTGATTTCTATACTATTAAAGAGGGTGTTAATAAGATTGTGATGTTAAATGATGCTCTACTATATATCTATTACTATATAGATGATATTACTGTGTCTAGTGCTAAACCAATTGATATTCACATTCCAGATATTGATGAAGAGGATGAGTCTAATGGCTATGTAAATGGTTATTTTGATATAGAGGAGCATAAGACAGATTCTGAGTATGCTCGTATTTATGACTTGGCTGAGAAACCTTTCCACATGTTTGATATAGTAGGAAAATATTGTCATCTTATATACTCTCGTAATTTTATTCCTACTGAGAAGATTGTCGATGCTTTTGACTACTATGAAAAAATGTGCTGGTGGAACTGGGAAATTCTAGGTATTGACGAAGATTATAACAATGGTAAATTTAAACTTCGCCATGTATTTATATCTAATCAAACAGGTTATATGGATGCCTCAGATTATCGTACACACTACCATGATAACACTCTTTTAGAGCGACTTGATGTTGGAACTATGTTCCGAACACGTGATCTTATGTGGGGGCCAGCCCATGAGGTAGGACACCAGATACAACCTATATTTAACTTCCATGGATATACTGAGGGGTCTAATAATTTCTTCTCAAATCTATACTCAATAAAGGTAGATAAAGGGTTTAAATCTCGTGCTCAGGGGGCACAGGCAATAATTGATTATGGCTTTGCTAACGATCATAAACCACTTAAAGAGGTGGATGATTCAACGCCTGAGACATTTGCCCAAACACCGTTTATATTAATGGATAGGTCTGAGGGTTCGGATGTATTTATTCTTCAACGTATGTATTGGCAGTTATATATCTACTATAATATGGCAGAGAAGAATACAGAGTTTTGGACTAACTTCTTTAAGCTCTCTCGACAGAGCCCATACAATTTTCAGGATAACCCTAACTCGCAACTTATGGCAATGGAGATTTATAAGTTGATGTGTGATGCTGCCAAAGAGGATTTAACACCTTTCTTTGAGGCGTGGGGATGGTTCGTTCCGTTTAAAGTCACTATCAATAGCTATGGATGGATAACACACGAGCTAACAGAAGAGATGATTGCAGATGCTCAGAACTATGTGAAAGCTAAAAACTACCCTTCAACAGGTGCTATTGAGTATATAGAGGATAGAGATTTTATGTATCATGAGGATGCCGGTTTTGCTGCAACTCTTGGCGATACTGGTTATTGGACACACTATCGTGATAATGCCACTGTACCATCTGATATTGCAGTTAGTGTTGATGGCGAAAAGTTCACTATTACTAATTATGGGGGTGTAGCAGCCTTTGAACTAACTAATAATGGGGTAGTGGTGTTTAAAAGTGTAAAGGATAATTTCTCTGTACCTGCTAAATATTTAGATGCTGAGAGTGTTAAACTTAATGCCGTGCAACCAGATGCTAAAAGAGTAGAAATTTGGAGTAAAAATTAAAAACAATTAGTAGTGTCCGGCGAACCTGAGGATTGAATTTATGCACGTCATATC
>CAYJCU010000019.1:0-26862 GCA_964368765.1 uncultured Rikenellaceae bacterium | reverse complement strand
CTTGCTATATAAAATCGTTTATATCCGATGATTTGCGGTTACTCATTAATATTCTATGTGTTCATCAAACATTCCCTTGCTAAATTTATTGTCGGTATCATTTGAAACTGAGCTATCTGAGTGTGATGGCTTAGCTAAGATTTTGTTTTCACCTTTGATTTCAGTTATTATGTTTTTGTTGTTATCAAGATGAGAGCGTAAGATGCTATCAGCTAGTGATGCAGTTGTTACGTATTCTCCTTTTAGAGATTCAGCCAACTCTTTCAGTTCTGAATGAACACCACTACTTACGTAGATTGCTTGTCTGCCTCTTATTCTTCGCTCCTTGCAGTACTTCTCCTTGTACTTTATTACTGAATTATTATTTGATTTCATATCTTAATTATTTAATGTTATAACTTTAGACCTCTACTTCGTTTCATTGGCTGATTACTCTGTGGTTTCTGCTGTAAATGCTTTAAATAATCATTCAAATCATTATGCTCTGCATACATCGATGAATAATCGATTAAATTACCCTTCAAATGCTGTATCAATAGCTCTTTTGATTTCTGCCCTGCACTATCATTGTCAAAGAATAGATGCACATTCTCATAATGACTGATATGTCGAATAACATTATCTGACAGGTTGCTAACAGAGTTCAACACAAAGTAATCACTATCAAATTGATGTACTCCCTTACTCTTTTGGATAGTAAGGTGTGAGAGAAAATCCATAAATCCCTCGAAAACATAACAGTCGCTATCAAGATTAATATTAGATGTTATCTCCTTTGGTGAATTACCTCCCTTGAAATATTCATTTCGGAGCTCCCAACCACCTTTGTCATTTTTGAAACCTATTGCATAGTATCTTTTATCGTTGATAGAGTAATAGACCTCTCTGCAATGCACTCTAGCTATCTCAATATCTATTGCTCTACCTCGCAAATAAGCTAGCAAATAAGGATTTTGTAATGGTTTAACCTCAATAATAGTTATTGCGGGATTGGTGGGTTTAGGGGAATGTGTAGGTGCTGTATACTCAAATGTACAGTTGTTATCTTCTAACTTAACAAATGCCTCCGCCACTGTGCACCCATCTAACTGCATAACAAGGTCGACGATTGAACCACCCACACCCAATCCGAAGTCGTGCCACAGGTTCTTCTCATAATCCACACTGAAACTAGGTGTTCGCTCACTTCTCAGTGGAGATAAATACATTCCATTTCTATTGTTTTCCTTTGTTGGAAACATTCCTCTCTCTGCAAGGAAACTTTTTATTGATATATTTTTAATGTTTTTCATTCTTTTTACTTTTTATCTTACTACATACTACGCACATCCAATGAGATGAAAAATAGTATGTTATCTGTCGTAAGATGGTTAATTTATTATTACTACAGTAGTATGGTAGTTGGTTAGTAGTATGATTGTTTTGTGTTATGCTACTACACGCTAACTATTTCTATTTCACCGGTTTACTATACTATTGTAGTAAGGTAGTAACTCTACATATCATAAGACATAAAAGGGTTAGGCATAATATTTTTGATTCTCCACACATAGATAGGGCTTCCTCCTACTCGCTTAGATTTTCGTTCGAAACCGGCTTTGCGAAGAGCTTCACCCATACGCTTCTCTGATAGTTTGAGATTGGTATAGATAGCCAAATGATTTAGAATCTGCATCGTTGTCATAAAATTATCATCGTCTGCAATCGGCTTCTCAAACCCCTGCACTAACATCTCATACTCAATAGTCTGCACGTGAAATGCTGCACTCTGCCTATGAAGTTCACTAATCTCATCATCATTAAACCAATATCGATAGCCACAATCAAGCAAGTAAACCACCTCTGAGTACACATCATCCATATTAATAGCCTTAGCCGAATCTATATCAATCGAAAGAACCTCAAAGGGCAAGAATCTTCTTGAACCGGTGGGGTCTGTCAAAAAGTCATTACCATTTACCGATGCCATAAAACTAGCCAAGTGCGGATAATCTTCGATATAAACATCATAAGGTCGTCGATACTTAACCGCAGGTGTTGTAATAAGATTTTTCAACTCGTTCTCATCTCTTTTGTTTAGTGCTCTCAGCTGATCGTCAATATTAATAAATAGACACTCAGCGATAAGTGTTAACACATCCTTATTTTGTGGGTCTATCTTACCTGTAAAGAGATAACTTCTAAGGGTTTCGGGGCAAAGATGGTCTAACCACGTTGTCTTAAACTTACCCTGCTCTCCTGTTAGCACTAAGCATACGTGATTTTGACAACCTCTATCACTCATAGCGTTAGCCACCACACCCGCAAGCCATTTAGTTAGATACTCTAACCAATATTCGGGATTCTGCACCTCAACAGTGGATGCAAGATTTTCGATATTGGTAGTTGAACTTAATCGTGGCAAATTCTTAAAGTACTCCTGCACTGGGTTGATATGTTCGGCAAAATCACTCTCCAATATGGTGCGAATATTATCGGCAGAGGTGGTGATACCTAAAGAGCTATCTAATTCTCTACGGATAGAGTTTATATTAAACTTCGTCACAGGTCTAAACTGTTGCCCTTTGGTTGGCTCTACGCCTCGCACCCACTCAGTTCTACTTTTGATGGTGTTAAACCTAAAGGTGTAACGCTCCCTCAAAAACTGCTCTATGCGTTCGTTCTTAGATTGTCTGTCATTTGATGTCTCTTTATCTTCCATCCTCGCCTAAGATTTTACGAACATCCGACTGTCGGTAGCGCACCTTACTACCTACCTTAATGGTTTTCAAATAACCACGTTTGTTCCAATGCCATAAGGTGGTGTCGCACACATTAAACATTCCCTTCACATCATCTTTTGTGAGATACTTCTCACTACGTGCTTTTGCTTCGGCTTGCGATAGTTCCGACTTAGCACGATTAATTAATTCATTTGAAAATAGAAGTAGGTCTGCACCGCTCACCTCTAATTTCAAATTTGCTCCTCCATTTTGGAGAATCTGCATAAGTTTTTCCATATATTTTTTATGCACCTATCTATGTTAAGAACTCTTTTGCGTAGGTGCATAAACAAAAAAGCCACCACTCGACAATCGAATGATGGCACAAAGATATAAACAAAATTAATTGATATTCAATATGTTACGGTTGTATAAAGTACTATAGTACTGCATAGTACTAAATAGTACTGAAAATAGATTTATTTCTATTCATTAGGGGGTGAAAAGTAGGTAATCGCAGCATCTAGTTCATCTGCTTTTATGTTCTTTTCACAGTTGGCTGGGTTTAGATATGCGTTAATAAGATTATCGCTACCTATCTCCACACCAAATTCATCTCTAATAGTCGAATAGATACTGCTTTTTATGTAACTCTTTAGGTGGCTATGCTCTTCTAACGCTGTGAGCATAGTTGCTACGTGTCGTGAGGCATCTGTTTTATGGTTATTTAGATATGAACCTATTAATTTTAATATCAGACATTTTTTAGACTCTGTGTAATCGTCATTAATATACTCTATCATTGACATTGCAACAGAGTTTTTTCGTCCCTTAGCTAATTTTGATTTATCTTTAGAAGTGACTTCAGAGATGGCAGACTCTAGGATATTTTTACTCTCTATTGATTTTCTAAGCTCATAATATCTATTCCAATCCTCTTTGGTTCTAAATTTCTCTTTTATAGAGACCTTAACAAGATGTTTTATCATTACAGAGATAGCAATTTTTTGAAGCCATTTAGTGTTAGGTTCTTTCATAATATCCTCACCCTGCTCAACCATACACTCAAAGCTACGTCCCAAGTACAGCCAACAGAGCATAGCAGGGATAAAGTTATCACTATCTTTAACATCTAAAGACGATACAAGTTTCTGAGCTAAGCCATCTTGCTTTGCATACTCAATAATATCAGACAATTCAAAATCATTAGGGTTATTATATTTCTTCGAAGAGCGTTTTTCGAAGCCTTTTATGAGCATATTTGCACGAACATATATGCTATTAAAACCCTGCAATGGAACATTGTTCATCATATCCTCAAATTCATCATAGTCGTCGTCATTATTATCTCTCCACTCCTTTAATTTCAGTTTAAAAGAGTTTAAATCCATCTTTCCCATAATTTATTTTTTATTCTCTGGTTAGAAAGCCTTTCTATGAATATATTTCACCAATTATTTAACTTTATCTACCTCTCGTTTAAGCTCTTCTTCAGTTGGTAGATATAATTGATATTTACTTGCTAATATGGTGCTGTTATTTTCAGGTAAAGAGTATTTTACTACTGTGTCATTTTTATCAGCACACAGCAATATCCCAATTGTTGGGTTTTCATCGACTGTTCTTTCATTTCGGTCATAATAATTTACATACATCTGTAATTGTCCTATGTCCTCGTGCGTTATCTTATGGGTTTTGAGTTCAATAACTACAAAACAACGTAATAGTCTATTGTAAAATACTAAATCAGCAAAAAATTCATCATCCTCCAATAATATTCTTTTCTGTCTTGCCACAAAAGAGAATCCGTTACCTAATTCTAACAAAAACGATTGAAGATTGGTAATCATTGCACTCTCTAAATCTTTCTCGTAATAAGCGGCATCACGTTTTAACCCTAAAAACTCTAATACCATTGGATCTTTTATTATCTCTGTTGGAGATTGAGGAATACGCTCTTTACGTGCAACCGCAAGAACCGCTTGTTTATCATTACTTAATAACAACCGCTCATATAGACCAGAGTTTATTTGTCGCTCTAATTCTCTGCCATTCCAATTATTATTAACACTTTCAAGTTCGTAATATTCTCGTTTGTCGAGGTCAGAAATCTGCATAAGTAATTTATATTGAGTCCAGTTGAATTGCGACCGCAGTGCAGTCGCAATTGGATATGTCCTATAAAATTGACGTGCTCTTTCTAATTGACGATACGCAAAGCCACTTCCAAACTCTCTTTCAATTTGTTTTGCAAGATTTTTTAATAAGTAAGAGCCATAGTCCGCACGCTCCTTACCCTCTTGTTCTTCCTCCATTATGCGCTCTCCTAATTGCCAATACATCATAACACGTGTGGTATCAACACTTTTTATAGCAATATTACGTGCATTAACTATTATGTCTCTCACATCGGAAACAAATTCCTCTCTTATTATTATATTTTCCATAATTTACTTTTTAACACTATCAAGAAAATCAATACCTAATTGCGTAATAACATACTTTTGATTAGAGGCATTACTATTGCTGTTTGTACGCTTTATTAGTTCGAAATCAAGCATTGCATTAATGATTTTATAATTAGAACTCTGAGCAGATAGTTTTATAATATCTAAAATCTCTTTACTCCCTAACTCTTTAACATTTAACATCTTCTTTAGTATCTTAACAATACGTTTTCGTTCAACTTCACTAAGCCCATCAAAACTACCCTCGACTTTGTTAGTTACTTTGTTAGTTACTTTGTTAGTTACTTTATTATTATCACCATCTATATTATTACTATTTAATACATTAGCCTTAGCATCTTGATTACTTGCATCAGAAATTTTAACTTCAAAAACAGTAATTTTATCTACACTAAACTGAGCTTCACCATTACAATTATCAACCAACTCCTCTTGCACTCGTGAGATACCTCGATTATATCTATTTACATATTTAAGATATTTCATTGCCTCAGCAATGATTGGATTACGATAATCATTTATGAGTGGAAAATTATCAGGTCGTGCATTACCATATAAACCTCCAGCATTTACAATCTCTATTCTATCACTATATTGATATACCTTTGTTGGAGTATTTGATTGATAATCTCTATGCATAACAGCATTCATTATCAATTCACGTAGAGCCCACTCAGGATAATTATAAACAGTTCGCTCTCTTAGTGCAGAAACTGGAACTGGACGCTTTTGTACAAGTGATACCTTAACAAAAGTATCTAGTTCGGGAAGTAGTTTCATTAAGCAACCTTTAAACTCGTGCTCGTTTACTATATTTGCCGCATTATTCAATCCATCAAAACGCACAAATTGAATATAATTTCCAAATAAAAAGTAGGTTGGATTTGTGCCAAACAATATTATTGCTGCATAAGTTGGGCAATCATACTGCAAGTCATATAGGTGTAAAGCTATCATTTGCTCTTTAATACTACGAATATCATTTTTTAGCACCTCGTCATCAATAGCTAAAGGTAGGTAATCATTTACAAATAGCTTAGTGTCTATATCATCAATTGTAGCTCCTCGACAAGGATAACTATCGAATGTTGCATAAAATTTGCTTGCACGCTCAGATAATACTCTCTCTTCTTCTATTGTCGCAAAGTCCTTTCGTACTCCAACTCTAATGTATGTTCTACCACGATAACGAACAGGCATAAGCATTGATGGTGTAACCTCTACCACAAGTACATCACCATCTTCAAATGAAAATACATCTACACTCATAATTGGAAGTGGTAGTATATTCCCATCAGAACGAATTGCTGAAATATTTTTATTTAATTCATCAGTAGCCTTTAACCCACAAAGAGTTCCATTATCATTTACCCCTATTAGTAAATACCCTTTTTTACCATTATTAGGCATGTCATTAGAGAATGCGCAAATAGCTTGACAAAATTTATCTGTGTTTGTTGTTGAAGTTGTCTTTTCAATGCGATATGCTTCATCACATTGCAACAATGCCTTTAACTCTTCTTTTGTTATCATAGCAACTATATTTATCCTACAAATTTAAGAAATAATTTTCAAATATTAGCTATTTCAGTAAATCAACCAACTCCTTTTTCATCTGGTCGTCAATCTCCCTGTAACGTGCAAAAGCTCTTGAGCCCTCTTTGTGTCCGCTGAGCGAACCTACTAAATTAGGGTCTTTTACCTGCTTGTATAGGTTTCCGACAAATGTTCTACGAGCTAAGTGAGAAGATGCTATTTCATATAAAACCCTCTTCTCTTCCTCTCTTGTCGTTGGGTTGATAACTGTTACCATACGTTTCAACCCTGCTGCCTTAAATATTCTCTTAATAGCAACATTATATTTTTGCTCAGATATAAAAGGCAATAGCTTATCACCCTCACAATGCTTATATCTTTCGACAATCTCAACCGCAATATCATTAAGCGGAACACGAACCGTTAATGGTCGCCCCTCTTTGGTCTTGCGAGGTATATATTCAATTGCACCGTTTATAACACTACCTTTTGTCATCTTGATAAGGTCGCCAACACGACAACCAATCAAACACTGAAAAACGAAAATATCACGCTGCACCTCCAAATTTGGGTGTCTCTTTAAATTCGTTGCATAAATTTTATTCCGTTCATCAATAGTAATATAGTAAGGTGTTCCATAAGTGCACTCTTCCAACGGAAAATCATCGAAAGGCTTATTTTGGCTCTTTTTATTATCATTACACCAATAGAAAAATGTACGAATACGAGAAAAGCAATCTAAAAGGGTGTTTTTACCTCTCGGCTGTGGTGTACGCTTTTCTGGTATAGATTCATATATTGCTGGGTACTCCTCATAATAGCGATGTTCATTCTCCAAGAAATTCCACATATCACGCAGAGTATCGGCTGTTACATCGTCCACATATAACACATATTTCTTTTGCCCTCGTTTGGTAACACGTACAAATAGCTCATACCTCTGTAACGCACGCTTAATAACACGATAGTTTTTTCTGCGAACCTCCGAAAGTTTATGCTTCTCTAAAAATTCATCGTACAGCTCGAATAAGGTTCGTGTAGGTGTAATTTCTTCAATCGTCCTATATCTTTCGGGGTGATGAAACTCTTCTATCTTCATCTTTAGCCACTCCACATCACAATCGGGCATATAAGATTTAGAGATAAACGATTTTAAATTACCTATCTGTTCGTTGAATTTTTGCTTATCTTCATCCTTAACCAATGCAACTCTATCTTTATACCCTTGCTTTTCTGAACTCCAATGATTAGGGTTAATTGACAATTCACAAGCTACCCGATAATCTTTTGCATCATCTCGCAAGCGTATATAAACCGTTGCTAAAGCGGTTGCATCGTTCTTTTTTGCTGTTTTTCTTAGAAATGCTGAAATTTTCATATTTAAGATTTTTATGTTAGCACTATTATTTGGGTACAAAGATAATAAATTGTGCCCAAATTGTGCCCACACATCCTAAAAATATTTCAATAATTTCAAATGCTACCAAATCGAACCTTAATATAAATAATTGAAATACAATTTATTTACTTCGATTTTCTGCGTTTTTCTATTTAATTAAATTTAATCACATTTACTATTTCAAATGCGGCTCCGGGTACTTTAAAAATCGCTAACAACTTAATTTTAAGTTTGTTAGCGATTTTTCTTTTGTCAATTTTTCCCACATTTTCCCACACGTGCTAAAAATATATATAACGAATGGGGTAGAGCGATTAAGCTCTACCCCAGAATATCTATACTATCTCTTTCTTCTTCGTAAAATGAAAAATGCTAAACCGATAACTAATAGTGTTGGTAGATAGATAACTACCCTTTTAAGTGTTATTGCATCTCTTGTTGTGATATCAATCACCAAATCATTGTCCCTCGGATATTGTATCCTCTTAGGATAGATATTATCTGTTAGCCAACCTATATTATTTAAAGCATTGTAGTAGTTGGTGAAGTTATAACTACTACCATTGTGCATTAAATTTTGGTTGCTATAAGCATCTGCATCACCAATAACCACTATCTTTTGCTCTTTGCTCTTCACCTCTCTAGTAAGTGCATAGGCTGTATTGTAGCTCTTCATCTCCTCGCCCGCTTCAACATTATATGTAGGCTGCACACTCAAATCCCGTGTCTCAACCTCTAGCCAGACACCCTTGTTGCTTGTTTTTTGTAGAGGGGTAATCGAAAACCCTTTATTGTTGTCGATAATCTCTAGTGCTACACCACCAACCATATTCATACCGGTGTTTGAACTAAAAATCTCTCTACTCTCAGGTGTCACCTCGGTTTTTACTCTGTTGGCTGCCGATGATGTAGATATGTTTTGAACTAATACCCCATCACTAATTTTCATCCCTAATTTTGATAGTAGCTCGTTCTGACTCTTTTGACGGTTGGCATCTGTCAAAATTAACATATTGCCCCCCTTGTCAATATATTGCTGTATAATATCTAACTCCTTTTTCGAGAATATGCCTACCGCATCAGCAATCACCAAAAGATTAATATTGTCATCAATATCTTTTCCGTTAGATATATCAACCATCGAGTATTTATACCCTTGGTTTATCATAGAGCTTCGGCTCTTTCTCTTTCCAACTAGATTGTAGTAGTGTTTATCACCCTCGGCGTTAGGGTCTCGCTCGCCGTGTCCTGTTAAAAATCCAACGGTAACATCATCTGTAACAAGCTGACTTAACGAGTTTAATATCTCTCTTTCGCTAGGGTGCTTTTCTCTATCCTGAAACACCCTTACAACCGATTTCTTACCGTTCTCACTCTCAAAAACTCTAAAGAATCGCCCTTCTTCATAATCTACATCATACTGCTTCATTACCTCACCATAAGAGGTAATATCATCAATGCTAATACCTCTTGTCCCTGCCACTTCGGCAGCTATCTCTTCGTAGCCTTTCCCCTCAAAATTTTTGAAAAATCGAGGATCTTGCGGATGATCGTAGTAGTAGACATAATTCATTGTTATATCACTCTTAAATCGTCTATATTTATCGAATAGAGCCATATCACTCATCACATTTTTTGGCTCAGCAATACGAAAATCATCATCGAAGATATTAGCATAAGTTGTAATCTTAAGCTCTCCATCAATGCTATTTAGCATATCTATCGACTTATCGGTTAGTGTGTTTGATTTATTTTGAGTAGCATCATAATAAAGTTGAAGCTTTGTTAAACCGCTGATATATCCAAAGAAAATCACTGCCATAAGTATAGCCAAATATTGCCCTACATTATATATACGGCTTCGTGAAACCTTCTCTTGGTTTATCTTTAGAATAGAAAACGACACAAACAGTGCAGTTACTAATATGAAATATATAACATCTTTACTGTTGATTAACCCCTCAACCATATTTGATGCTCTGCCATTCATTGATAACCAATATGTTATGTCACGCACAAAATCTACCCCCTGACCTATACCACCGATATAACGGAAGAGACCAAGCAGAGCTAGTGTTGTTACAGCAGCCACAACCTGATAAGAGGTTATTGTTGACATAAATAGTCCCACAGCGCAATAGGTTAATACAAGTAGGAACAGACCTAGTAACCCGCTTAATGCTAGAGATATATCTATATTAGGCACCGTAAAACTCATCACAATCACAGGTATGAAAAGTATTAGTGCAAAGATAAGAGAGCACACAATCAGTGCAACATATTTTCCTAGAATAATTTGTGAGCTGCGCAGTGGTGATGAATATAGTAGTTTAATTGTTCCCGTAGCATACTCCCTACTCATAATGTTCATTGTGAGTAGAGGGATATACATAAATATAGTGTTTTGAATAACCTGATATAGTCCGTGTTCATCATCGGTTAGCATCATAGCTGTTATGCTACTGTTTATATTGTAACCAACAAAAGGCATTCTTAGTACTTGACTAAATATATCCATAAATTCGTATGTAACATTGAATAAAAAGGATATTAAAATCAACCACGCAACAGGTGAATAGAATAGAATCGAAAGTTCTGTTCTTGCTATTTTTAATAATATTCTCATAGTTTTTATATTTTAACCTCTTCTTCTTTTTAACCACACACCTACTGCTATAAGTAACATTATCGCCGGTAGAATACCATAAAACAGAGCTTTTACTGGTGATAGTTGTTTGGTTTTTATTGTAAAGGTATTATCTTTGTTTGTAGGGCGAACAACTGTAATTGGATACTCTTCGTGCGACAACCAGCGGAACGACTCTAACATAAGAGTATTATTTCCTATGATAAAACCCTCACGCATACGGTCAATCTCGGAGTTACTGAATAAATCGGCATCACCAATCACCAATATCCTCTGTGCTTTGTTGTTAATATCTCTTTCTGCTGCCCATATAGTTGTGTAGTTATCCATCTTTTCGCCTCGCTCTACGCTATATTCGGGTAGAGAGTCGAAGCTATAATCTTTATCTACCCACACCGATGGTGCTGTTTGAAGTATTGGGGTTAGTTTAAACTCTTCACCCTCAATCTTGCCTATTGCTACACTGTTTTGCATCGAAGCCGAAAGGTAACCTCTTCCAAAGGTTCTCGCAAATCCATCAGAGATATTAGATAAATCGCCAACAGCTTTTGAAAGAATAATGTTAGCATCCAAATTATCATCTTTATGCAATAATACTCCGTCCTCTATCTCTAATGATAGTTTTTTCAGCAGAGGGTTTAAAATCTTTTGTCTGCCATTATCTGCTAAGATTAACATATTTCCCCCTCGGTCGATATAGTTCTCTAGCTCTTTTTTTGCGGAGCTACTTATCTCGCTTTTAGGGTCTGCTAAGACAACAATTTTTATATCGTCGCCTATCTTCTCGTCCTTCGATAAATCAATCTCACAGATGGTAAACCCTTGATTATCTAGCGAGTGTCGGTAATCTCTCTTTTGCGACATCTTTTTATAGTCGCTCTCCATATCACTATTAATCGAACGTTCATTGTGTCCAGAGATAAAAGCCACTTTGTATGGTTCAGAAATCATCTTCTTTAGTGTTGCAGTAATCTCAATCTCCGAAGGAACACGCTGTAAGTCGTTATAATCTCTAAGACGTATTCTATTACCCTTACTATCCTCTATTATGCGGACAAAGCCATACTCTTCTCCTCTTAAATCTATATCTTCGTCTATCTCGTTGATGCTCTTAAATAGTGATGGCGAGAAGTTATATGCAAAACAGATGTCGTCTCTTCTCTCTTCAAGTGAGGTAATAAATTTCTCGTCTGTCATCATATCAACATCACGAGTGTAGCGTGCATAGTAGAATACATTTCGCTCCTTTAGGTCTGGTTTTGCTCTACGATACTGTTCAAGGAATCTTCGATTAAAAAGTTGACTATTTGGAAGATAATCTTTAGACTTTGAATCGAATAGATTTATATAATTGGTCACTGTTACCTCTCCCTCAAGTTGAGATACAAATTTTCGACTATTTTCTGTTATTGTCGAGCTTTTGTTGTTTGTTGTGTCGTACACCCCTGAGAGCGAAGGTAGTGATGTTAGATAACCACACATAAAAACAATGCAGAACAGTAAAGCATATCGTATAAATTTTTGCTTAAAATTAATTGTAATACGCTCAAATCGAAGTCTCATTATTGTTAACGATAAAAATATCCCTATAACAATAATAAAATAGAAAATATCTGCCGACCTAATGACACCTGTAAAGAGGTCGTGAGTACGCCCTTTTACTGATAGCCAATAGGTTATTTCTCGTATAAAATCATACTCTTGACCCACCGAGCCAATATAGTTTAACCCCGCAAGAATGGCTAGTGTACCTACTGCCGCAACTACTTGATATACCGTTAGCGACGACATAAATAGTCCAACAGCACAGTAGCTTAACACCATAAATATCAAACCTAAAAGTCCTGATAAAGCTATTCCCCAATCAAAATTAGGTATCACACTTGAGGTGAATATTATTGATATTACGGGAACAATCATCAGTAATAAACCAAACGTCGCTGCTCCTATATATTTACCAAATACAATACTCTTAGTTGTTAATGGCGATGATAGTAGTAGTTTTATAGAGCCGCTAGATTTCTCTCTACTAATAAGCCCCATTGTAAGAAGAGGTATATATAAGAAAATTTGGTCAGCAACAACGCTCAAAAATCCGATAGAGCCACAAAACACACTCACAGTCATTGAGTAAGGTAGCTCGGTGCTTCTACTCAATTCTAGTGCCTCAGTGTATCTGTGAACAATATCTATTATGTTTGAGCCAGCAATAATTGAGAACAGAATAAGAATAAACCACGCAATAGGTGAATAAAAGAGTGTTGCTAGCTCTGTTCTTGCTATTTTAAGAATTATTCTCATACTATTCGTTATTATTTTTTAACTTACCTGATAGCTGTGCGAAGATAGTGTCGAGAGAGGTGCGTTCAAGTGTTATCTCTCTTAGTTTCCAATCGTTAGCACAACTAATTTCTACCATCTTTTCCGTAATATTGTCGCACTCTTCAAATCTTATACGATAGTTACCTGCATATATCTCTTCAATGTTGATAAGTCCATCAATCTTTGATAGCTCTTCAATTGTTGGGGGATTTCCAAAGTCGACAGTGAACGAGCTAGGCACTACATAGTTGTTAAAGTCGGTCATTGTGCCTGAGAATACTACATTTCCGTGCTCAATCATATTAATTTCGTCGCAAGTTGCTTGTACCTCACTAAGTATGTGTGTCGACACTAAAACAGCGTGCTCCTCGGCTATATCTTTAATGAGTTCCCTAATATCTTGTATTTGGTTAGGGTCTAAGCCATTCGTAGGCTCGTCTAACACTACAAAACGTGGATTATGGATAATAGACTGTGCAATACCAACACGCTGTTGGTAGCCTCCTGATAGGTTTTTAATTAATCTTTTACTGAAGTGAGTTATCGAACAACGCTCTTTTACCGCCTCAACGGCACGTTTAACCTCACGGTGTGGTATGCGGCGCATTACAGCACAGTGGTCAAGATATTCGTCGACTGTTAAATCGGTGTGTAGGGGTGCTTTCTGTGGCAAGAATCCAATATGGCGTTTCGCCTCAACAGGATTTTCTTTTAGATTTATACCATTGATAAATACATCCCCTTGGGTTTGGTTTAATACTCCACATATAATATTCATTGTGGTAGATTTGCCAGCTCCGTTAGAGCCTAATAGACCCATAATTCCTCTATCCTTGATACTGAAATTAATATCTCTTATCGCCCAATCGATATTATATCTGTGCGATAATCCTTTTACTTCAACAATGTTTTGTCCCATCGATAAACTTTTTTTGTTATACTTGTTTAATCGAAAGACATATGAAATAGCGAAATCTATCACTTTAGATAGAAAAATAGTTTATTTTTTAATCCAGTCTGCTTAATTGAATAGTGTGTAAAAAAATGAGTATATCTTATCTATGCGTTTTTTAAGCATCTTTATTGCTCGCTGTTTCACATTATACACTATGTGCTCTTCGCACCCTAGCTTACGAGCTATCTCACCAGATTTCCAACCCTCCAGATAGAGCCTAATAACATTTGCATAACGCTCAGGCAGTAGTGAGGTTAAATCATTATTATCTAATAATAGCCTATTTTCGACATAGTCAATATCATACGACGACTCTCTTATGGTAGTGTCGTTATACTCGTTCACATACTTATTATGTGTTATATGATTATTAAAGGTGTTCTTGATTGATGTTAATAGGTAGCCCTTAATACCTCCAACGGTTTGGATTTGTGCCTCGCTACTCCATAAACTGATAAAAACATCATGAACAACATCTTCAGGCTGAGTTGTTTTTGTGTCAACAAATAGTCTAGAGGCATATCTTATCAGCTCGTCACACAATATGTTATAGGTATCTCTCAGAGCAGAAGAGTCTCGCTTGTTGAATCGCTCCACAAGTTCTTTCTCGTTGTTTACTCTCTCTGCAAAATTACCATTCATCTATAAATACCTATATGTTATGGGATGCAAATTTATGTATTTTATTTATTATTCGCAAATATTTAATATATTTTATGTGGGTTTTTATTAAATAGATTAAGTAATGATGATATAAAAATTTAAAAAAATATTATTGTGTGCGATAGATTTCAGTTGTTCATTTGTCTTGTTTGTATGTAAGGGTTATTGAAGACACAATACCGAACATTAATTATTGATAAATAGTAAAATATGAAATATAATAAAGAGAATAGGTTGGTCGACGAACTAGTTGAACTAGCAAAAAATGGGGAGTGTGATGGCATCGAAATAGGCAAGTTTGTGGGTAAAGATGATGGTGTTGATGCACAAAAATTGGTCGATAATCTAAGTGATAGAGCACGACAAGAGAGGGTAATGGATATTGTCTCAAAGATTGATACAGCTAAGGTTGGGGATAGGATTATGGCAACAGTACGACGAAAGCGTAACCGTACCCTCGTTAAACGAATATCTGCTTTCACAGGAGCAGCAGCCATTATAGCAATATCTCTACTTCTTATAGACAACAGCAGAGTGGATAGTGAAGTTGTAATAGCCTCTCAGGCCGAAAATATTGTTTCACACGCTGTTCCTATGTTGGTTGCAGGAGATAGAACCTATAAACTAAATAGTGGCAGCGACATTAAAAAGGTGTCAGCAGAGATCATTACTGCTACCGATAATAAGTTGGTGTATGAGAAGGCTGAAAAGAGTGTGATTGCAGAAAACAAATCAGAGTATAACACTCTATATGTGCCACATAAATACACTTATGAGTTAACTTTAAGCGATGGAACAAATGTATTTATTAATGCAGGTTCGTCAATCACCTATCCAGTTAATTTTGATGGGAAAAATAGGGAGGTAACATTAGTTGGAGAGGCATATTTTGAGGTGGCAAAGGACGAGAAACCATTTATTGTTAAGGCAAACAACTCGTTTATTAAGGTTTTAGGAACAGAATTTAATGTAAATGCACGCAAGGAAGAGGAGACAAAAACTGTGCTTATCGAAGGCTCGGTGGGTGTGGGTCTTACGGTTGATAATAGTAGTGAGTATAATATAGTCTCTACAATAACACCTAACACAATGGTTATTGTTAATGAGGTGAATGGTGGTATTGAGACGGTTGAGGTAGATGGTAAACACTACATTTCGTGGATTGGTAGCCATTTTAACTTTACAGATACACCCTTTAATTATGTTATTGAGAGCCTAGAGGGATGGTATGGTGTAGATATATTGTATGACGAAAAGATGTTTAGCAATGTAGAGGTTAGTGTAACAATGTTAAAGAGCAACAGTGTAGGAGAAGCACTGAAATTTATGGAACAGGTGGTAGCAATGAGTGTCTACTTAACAGCCGAGGGAAATTATAGAGTAGAGAGAAAAGAGTGGTAATTTGTATAATTAATTAAATGTGAAACTTATGAGTAAAATTTTAAAACTACAAAGTTTTCTAGTCGCAAGGCGAACACTATCTCATTGGAGATATATCGTTATAGCGATGGTCGCACTATTTAGTGTTAAGGGAGCCTATGCTGTGGAGTCTAACGAGACTTTGAGGCAGATTATAGAGAAAGAGCTGGTGAGCGTTAAGGGCGATAATAAGCCCATAACCTATTTTCTTGATGAACTTAAAAGACAGGCAAATATAGAGTTTGGCTTCCGTGAGCCACTTTCTCCGAACGATATGGGGAATTTCTCGATTGATGTTGTCAATGTTAGTGTTAAGGATGTTTTAAACGAGCTATTTATAAATAGCCGATATGCCTATAACATTGAGGGAAATAAGGTGGTGATATATCAAAAAAACTATAAATCGCAAAAGAGTAGTGATAAGCAAAATGTGAGCGGAATAGTGGTTGACGAGTTCGGTTCGCCAGTCGTGGGTGCCACGGTACTTATTCTAGGAACAACGGATGGAGCTATAACAGATAATAGTGGTAGATTTTCGTTACTAGTAGAGAGAGGTAACACTATTGAGATTAGTTTTACTGGTTTAGAGACAGCGAATATTGTAATAGAGGAGGGTGTGAGTGAGTTATCTATAAAGATGATCACTGACAAGCTAGCTATGAAAGATGTTGTTGTAACAGGTTTCTATACCAGAGGTAAAGATAGCTTTACGGGTGCGGTTAAGACAATAACTGCCGAAGAGCTTAAAAGTGTGTCGAATACTAGTGTGATAAATGCTATTAGTGCTCTAACACCTGGACTTAATATTCAAGTTGATAATGCCGCAGGTTCTAATCCTAACAATATACCTGAGCTTGTGTTAAGAGGTACTAGTTCTATTGCCTCAAGCAATGGCACACCTCCCAATCAACCTATTATTATGCTCGATGGAGTGCAAATATCAATGGAAGAGCTATATGATTTAGATATAAATGATATAGAACGTGTGAATGTGCTTAAAGATGCCTCGGCAACTGCCCTTTATGGCGAGCAGGCATCAAATGGTGTTATTGTTATTGAAAGGAAAGCTATTGCTCTTGATGATATTCAAGTAAACTACACCCTTAGCGGAACGGTTACTGCTCCAGATATTAGTAGTTACGACTATCTTAATGCTGCAGAGAAGTTAGATTTTGAGAGATTAGCTGGTGTTTATGATATGGGTAACTATCAAGACTATGAGTCGTATATGGAGAAGATGCGTAGGGTTGCTGAAGGGACAAATACCAATTGGCTATCTAAGCCACTACGTGTGGGTAGCACCATCAATAACTCGTTAAGCCTAACAGGTCGTACAGGTAGGCTGCAATATCGTGTTAGTGCCAACTACAACACAACAAATGGAGTTATGAAGGGGGATAATAGAACATCAATGGGTGTTAACTCATTTTTAATGTATCGCATAGATCAGAAGATACAAATCTCGCTACAAACAAGTTACACCTCTACTGAGAGTGTTGCATCGCCTTATGGAAGTTTCTCGGATTATGTAAAACTTAATCCTTACGATTCACCTTATGACGAGTATGGTAATATTGCACCATTACTTTCGTGGGATGTAGAGAATCCTCTTTATGATGCAACAAAAGGTAGTTTTGACAAGAATGTTAATAACATATTAACCAACACTGTTGATGTTAGATGGAATATATTATCTAACCTATTCCTAACAGCGCAAGGTTCGCTACGCACAGGGGATGGGTCTGATTTGATATTTGTCTCGCCATTTTCAGCCGATGAACTATCGGATCCAATTGATGAAAGAGGCTCTATGAAAGATGTTAACAGTAAGATGACAAGCTACTCAGGAAAGATAACACTTAACTACAATAAGAAATTTGGAGATAACACTCTAAGTGTTGTTGCAGGAGGTGATATTTATAAAGACACTAACCTATCAACCACCTATTTTTCGATAGGCTATATTAATGATGACCTTGCTGTTCCTGGTTTTGCAACAGGGTATAACGATGGTAGTAAACCAACTTCTACCGATAACACAGTAGCACGAATGGGTGCTTTTGCCAATGTAAATTTCTCGATTAAAGATAAATATTTTGTTGATGGCTCTATTCGCAATTCAGGCTCTTCGCAGTTTGGTGCAAATAACCGTTATGCTCCGTTTTGGAGTGTGGGTGCTGGATGGAACCTACACAAAGAGAAGATGTTTAGCGAATCGGTATTCTCTAAGTTGCGTCTTCGATACTCTTATGGTGTAACGGGTAGTGTTGATTTTTCCCCATACCAAGCGATGACAACTTATAGCTATTCAAATAGATACTACTACTATGAGGGTATTGGAGCAGTGCCACTAACAATGGGTAATCCTGACTTAGAGTGGCAGACACTCCTACAGAATAGTGTGGGGGCTGATGCAACGCTATTTAACAATAGATTAGACCTTACAGTTAATGCATATCACAATAAAACAAAAGGTATGCTATCAACACTATCAATACCATCATCGGTTGGTGTTACTACAGTGTATCAGAACCTAGGTGATATGCTTAACACAGGTATCGAGTTTGATATTATGGGTGTTCTGTATAGCAATAAAGATTGGAGAGTACAGATGACGGTTAATGGTTCGCACAACCGCAACAAGATACTATCAATAAGCGATAATCTAAAGAAAACAAACGATACAAATAGTTCCTCGTCATCAGAGCTTCCGAAGATATTATACGAAGAGGGACAATCAACAACGGCAATTTATGCTGTGCAGTCGCTAGGTATCAATCCAGCTGATGGTAAGGAGTTATTTATGACCAAAGATGGTGCAGTGACAGATGTTTACGACACAGATGATAAGGTGGTTATGGGGGATACTACACCTAAGATTGAGGGATATATTATGCCATCGGTACAGTGGAAAAACCTTTCACTTAATGTTACTATGGGTTATAGGTTAGGTGGAGATGTGTATAACTCTACACGAGCATATAATGTGGAGGATGTTAATCCTCTGAACAATGTTGATAGACGTGCTTATGATTTAAGATGGGTTAATCCTAACGACATAGTTCCCTATCTTGATATAACAAACACCGAGAGTAGAACGAACTATCACACTAGTAGATTTATTGAGAGAGATAACACGCTAGATATCTCTAGGGTTGAGGTTGCTTATGATTTTGCATCAAATATATTGAAAAGGGTAGGGTTCAAGCGACTTCGTATAAGTGCAGGTATGGATAATGTGGCACGCATATCTACGGTGAGATACGAGAGAGGTACTTCATACCCTTTCAGCAGGGGATTCTCGTTCACTATCCGTCCAACATTCTAACTTCTTTAAATTTAATAATTGTAAACGTATGAGACGATTAAAATATATATTTGCAATGGTGGCATTAAGCTTCACACTATCTTGCAACAGCTTTTTAGATATTCACCCAACAGGCGAAAAGATAGAGAGTGACCTATTCTCTAAGGCTCAGGGGTTTGAAGATGCCCTTTATGGAGTATATTCTGCACTTTATGGTGATGGGATGTATGGTGTAAACACTAGTTTCTATATTAATGATATTTTGGGACAATATTTCAATAAATACACTTCTTCATCAACGCACATTGCCAATAAATTTGCAGCATTTGACTATAATGATAGTGATGTAAGACCTAAACTAGATAATATTTGGGATGGATACTACAGAGTAATATCAAATGTGAATAATGTCATAAAAAATCTTGATGAGAGAGATGAGGCTAAGGGGTATCCGCTATACAATATCTACTATGCCGAATCTTTAGCACTGAGAGCATTTCTGCACTTTGAATTAACGAGATACTACTCAGAGAATATTCTTATTAATCCAGAGTCTGAGGGGATACCATATAGAACAAAATATGATTTCGCTGTAACCCCTTTCGAGCCTCTAAAGACAACTTATCAGCATATTATTTCCGATTTCGAGGAGGCACTTAAATATTATGATGGCAAGGAGTACTATGAAGAGAGTAGTTTATCAACACCATTTATTAGTAATAGGGTGATACACTTCAATATGCACGCTGTGTGGGCTATGATGGCACGTGTTTACTGGACAATGGGTGACCTAGAAAATGGTGCTAAGTATGCAAAGATGGTTATCGAATCGGGTAGATACTCTGTTGTGCCTAATGAGGAGCTAGCCACATTTATGGCAGGTACTATCTCTAAAGATGAGACTCTATGGGGAGTATTCTCAGACACATTTAACGAGAATGTTAAGAGTCACCTATATCTTACTAATGATTATGAGAAGAGTTTAGATGTTAAGCAGCCATACTCGCTAATCTACTCGACAGATAAGTTATCAACGGATGCTGATTACCGCCTAGAGAGATGGATTGTAAGTATTCAAGATAGTGAGGAGGGTGTTAATGGTCCTAGATGTATGAAGATATATAATACAGATATTGATTTAAGCGAAGAGATAAAGGGTATAAATATGATACGTATTCCTGAGTTATACTACATTATTTCAGAATATTATATGGAGCAAGGAAACCAAGCGGAGGCTCGTAAATATCTAGATGAAGTGATTGTTAAGCGTGGTTTAACATCTTACACCGTTCAGAATAAAGATGTGACGATAGATATTTTGAATAACGAGAGGCGTAAAGAGTATATCGCAGAGGGACAATATCTATTTGTACTTAAAAAGTATCATAAAGATATTCAAGATATGATGACAGGTAGAAAGTATCTTGCCGATGATGGAATATATCAATTCCCATTGCCAAGTTCAGAAACAGATTACCGCAACTAATAAAACGTAAGAAAATGAAAAAAATAAATATAATAATAGCAGTTGTTGCAACTATATTTGGCTCGATGTCGTGTACGAACGAAGAGTATCTTCTTTATGATGGAGATAGAATAAATATGTTGTCGTTTGCTCAAGATTCAGTAGAGTTTAATTATGGATTTATTGAGGATAGTGATGTTGATATTGAAGTTCCTCTATATTTTATGGGGCTAACAGTTGATAGCAATACAAAAGTGGATGTCAGAGTAAAGGATAGTGGCGAAGCGGCTGAGGATGCTGAGTTTGCCGTTGCCGACACCTACCTTATGAAAGATTCTACTACGCTTTTTGTACCTATTGATATTGATAAAGCAAAACTGATCGGTAACAAGGAGTATGTTGTTATCCTAGAGATTGTGAGTAGCAACAGTTTTGAGGCTACCAACAAACAAACCTGCAAAGTAAAGTTTGGTAATATGGATATGGATCAACCTATTTGGTGGGATATTGATATTTTGGGTATCTACACTCAAGAGAAACATATACTTTTTGTTCACACTTTTTGGGAGTGTGAGGCGCTAAGTCCTTATATGTTTAATGAGATAGTTGTGACAGATGGTTTTGGACGCAATTTAGATGTAGTGCCTACATCACCGGGCTACTCACCTGATGGACTTTTATCACAATACTACTACAAAGATTTCTTCTCAGCCTACATTTATCCTGTTATGTATGATAAATATATTGAGACAGGAGATGAAAATTATGCTATGCCTGATCCTAACTTATAAAATTTAGAACATTATGAGAAAATTAAAATATGGTTTATTAATAATAGTGTCATCTATGCTTTTTGCCTGCTACGAAGATGACTCAACACTTAGAGGTAGTGTGGTTTTTGATGATTTTGAGATTACTGCCAACATAAAAGATTCAATATATATCTACCTAGGTGATCCAATAAAAATAACCCCAGAAATTAAAGGTGTTGAAGGAGGAGAGTACACCTACCAATGGGCAATAGGTACTTATGAGCTTGGTGGATCATATAATGATGTTATTGAGACACAATTCGAGAATATCTCAACAGAAAAGGAACTATCAACAGTTGTAGACTCTTTAGGACACTACCATATACGCCTAACAGTTTCTAATGAATCGGTTAGTAATGTAAAATATTTTGAGGCTTTTGTTAATGCCGAGTTCGAAGAGGGGTTTCTTATCCTTGGTAAAGGCACAGATGGTAACAACTCAATATCGTTTATGCGCACATTAACACCAACTGAGGAGGAGCAGGGGTTAGAACCTCAATTTGTACAAAACAGCTACTCAAAAACTAATGGGGGTGAGGTTATTAGTGGTGATGCTATCGACATAACAAAAATGGGTAATTTTATATTTATCGTTGAGCGCGAAACGCAGAAAGTGACACGTATTGAGGCGAAAACATTTCAAAAGGTGAATGAGTATGATTTAACAAAACTTGATGCCGATTTCGACCCTGTGGGTATAACATACAACGATAATGGCAATGTTAATCAGGTGTTTGTTCCGTCACGCAATGGCGGTGTCGCAAAATTGTTACCTCTACAATTCGACCTATTTTGGTTCTCCGATTATCCAACAAATGTTAACTTCTCGTCAATGATTTCGCGTATGAGTAGTGGTGGCTATGGGGATAAACGTCTGTTTTTAGATGAGAATAACAATTTTTGGTCTTTCGGTTGGGTTGGTATGCCTACTCCTGGTAAAATGGATACTCACACCACATATTTCGCCGACAAAGAGATTGTAAACTATTTCTATGCAGATGAACAAGGTAGTAATAACGACTCTTATGTGGTAAGCAAAAAAACGGATGGTAAAACATATCTATCTCGCCTCTACGATGGTTTTGGGACAAACCCATTTGATATACCAACTGTAAAAGAGGAGCGTGAGCTAACAGAAAATATTGATAAACTAACTGCCGATAGCAAGTGTCACACAAACGACATCTATGCTTGTCTATTCTTTAATAGTGGTAGAGAGGTGTATAAATGGTTTTTTAACCAAAATCAGATACCTGCCGAGCCACTCTTTACACTTCCTGAGGGTGAAGAGATTGTTATTATTACTAGTTATGGATATAGCACCGCATTGACTGCTCCATCTGGCGACCAAACAGAGGTGCATATATACACAAACAACCCATCACGTGGTGAACTTTCGGGTTCACTATATCGCTACTCGGCAATTGATGGAACATTGATAGAGAAGTATGAGGGTATCTCTGAGAGACCCGTTAAAGGATTTTATAAAATAAAATAGTTATACACAATGAGAAAAGTAATGTTATTCGCGCTGTTGCTGATGATTTGTTCATCGGCAATGGCACAAGTTGAGGTGAAAAAAATGTCGTTTGATGAGGCAATTATTGAGGCTTCAAAGAGCGGTAGACAGTTGTTAGTTATGGGTTCAACAACATGGTGTGGACCTTGTAAGGCGGTGATTAAAAATGTATTCCCAAATAAGGAGTTGGGCGACTATCTAAACTCTAGGTATGTGGTAATTAAGATTGATTTAGACACGCCAGCAGCTGGAGATTTTGGTAAAAAGTATGAGATTTCATCATATCCTACATTTGTAATATTTAATGGTGAGGGAAAAGAGCTTAACCGTTTCTCAGGAGCACCTGCGAAACCTGAAGCATTTGTCGAGTATATGAATGGGGCTATGGCAGCGAATAGTCTGTGGAGTTATCACGAGGAGAAGTATAAAAAGGATCCTTCGTATGGAGATGAATATTTCAGGATTTTAGCAGAAAAGGGTAAATATAGCAAAGCTAATGAGATGTTAAAAGATGCCTATTTACTTCGTACGCCTGAACAGAACTTCGACAAAGAGAGTTTAAATTATTACAAAGAGAGGATAAAAGATTTATCGCACCCTATCTTTCAATATATGATGAAGAACGAGAGTGAAGTGGATAAGGTTATGGGTAGTGGCGAATGCCGTAAATATATTCAATATGTTGCTGATAGGCAATACGCTAGTAGTATGGTAAGTAGTTGCACTGCTGAGATGCGTAGGGCTCTACTTAAGTTTGGAGATGATAATGATATAATTAAAACCGATTTATACCATTTTGTAAAGGATAACGATGCATATTTTGCAAATGATAATTTTAAAAAATTATGCAAATCGGCAAAGGGTTACATCAAGAGGGTTGATACCGAAACACGCTCTACAATATTCACATTTGTTGAGTATAGGGGTTACGACAGCAATAGAGAATACTCTGAGGAGAACCGCAAGTCGATAATTGGGATTGCTAAGCTAGCTCTTAAATACGAAACAAACGAAGGGTTAAAAGGACGATATAATGCTATTATAAATAAACTCTCAAAATAGTTCTCTGTAGAGAGGGTAAAATGAAGTAGTTTGGCACTATAGGCACTGTCCATAATTTTGTGTAAACAGAATTATGGTCAGTGCTATTCCTTTTAGGTGAAACTGTAATCTAAACTCTGTCCAATAAAAACGAAAAAAAAATATTAACTTTCTCCTATAAATGCTCCCTGTCTCATAGTGCACGGTCCATAATTTTGTGTAAACGGGAGTGTATTTATCCGTCTCCGTTTCATTATCGTTTATTTAATTTTTTCTTTATACTCTTTGCTTTGCTATCTAGTTTGTCTGCTTCAAGTTGATTACGTCTTGCCTGCTCCTCTTTGATAACCTGCTGACGTATCGTCTCTTCATAATCCTTAATATTTTGCCACATCTGAATTATCCTATCGTTGTCCCTATTAAGTTCAAAGAGAGTTTCAAGCTCTGTTATCATTTCGGGGGTCGCCTCGCCTTTCATTTTGATATAGCGATATTTCAAATCATTATCTCTCTGGTCGTAGTTGGGGCGTGTTTCGTAGTAAAGTTTTACTGATAGTAAGGTAATGATAACTGCCATCCCAATAAAAATAGAAATTATACTCTTTGACTGTATATCTACTGTAAAGCGATTGTTTTTCACTATTGATTTCCTTGCCTCTTCGATAACATCTTTTAACTTTGCCGTATATTCTGCGGTTGTGGCGGAGCTATTTTTTAGCTCTTCTGTTAATAGGGTTAATTCTTCGGTATTAATTGAGACTTTGCTCTTTACTAACATCTTCTTGATGTCGTTTAGCAACAAGATTGTTGCGTTGTTCTTTTCTGTCATAAATTATTTTTCTAACTATTTATATTCTAAATCCTTTTTTCTTTTTCTTCTGCATACGTTTGCGGAACTGCTCTTCATCGGGGTCGTCTCCTCCTTGTGGCAGGTCGAACAGCCCTAAACCTATGCTTATATTCTCGGTCGCTTGATGATGTGAAGTCTCTGTTTGTTGAGGTTCAAAAGTTTGTCGTTTCACATGTTCCTCCGCTCTTCTATTATGGTTCAATTGATAATCTATCTTGGCATAACTAAACTTCCTATCCACTTTTGAGCCATTGAAGGTGATACCATCTTTGGTGAATCTTACACCCTCCACTAAATCTGTAGACCCTTTATTTTTAAAACCTACATCAATTCCCTCTCTTGCGAGTTTCTCCCTTAGCTCCTCCCACGACTTACATTGTGGTACGTGTTTACAAAGTGCATCGTAAATTTCATATTTGGTCTTGTCCGCTCCTCGTAGGCGATGTGGAATGACTAACTCTATCCGCACAAAAGGTTTGGGAAATTTATATTATTTTTATTTTGTTATTGATTTTGTCATTACTTTCATTAAACTCACATCATAATTTGAACGAGTTTTATAGGCGTTGTTACTCAATCTCAGACCCATAAATTGGGTATCTGTTTTACTCGTTTTTCGGTATTGTGGCATGAGTGTTATTATACTACTTTTGTGGTATAATTCTAAATCTAAATTTATTATGGCAAAAGTAACAATTATTTATGGCTCAACAACGAGCAATACAGAGTCAGCTGCAAAAGATATTGCAGCAGCAATTAGTGGTCACACTGTATCAGTGATGGATGTGTCGAATGCTTCAAAAGCAGATTTTGAGGATGCAGATGTTCTTATTTTGGGTACATCAACTTGGGGACTTGGTGATATTCAAGATGATTGGGATGCTAAATTATCTGTATTGCAAGGGGCAAATATCGCAGGTAAGAAAGTAGCTATCTTTGGACTGGGAGACTCAGCATCATACGGAGATACATTTGTTGATGGTGTAGGTATTATATATGAAACAGTACAAAATTGTGGAGTAACTGTTATTGGTTCGGTATCCGTAGAGGGTTATTCTCATAGCTCATCACGTGCTGAGATTGATGGCGTGTTTGTAGGGCTTCCACTAGATGATGATACTGCTGATATGAATGGCGATAGAATTGCTACGTGGGTAGCAGATATTACTACTCAATTTTAGCTAGATAATATTATGGAGGTGCTATGTCATCACATTTATGAGTACCAAAAGGGTTTACGCCATTTGGTACTCCATACTATGAAGGGTAGTGAACAAGAGCAGGCAGAATGTAAACTCTCTAGGCGTAATATCGATTACCACATTGTGGGACTTAAAAATGGTAATATTAATATCTTTTTTGGGAAGCGTGAGTGTGTAGATGTTGTACGCTCATTTGGAGATATTGCGCTAAACCTATTAACATTTGAACAAGATTTTATATTAGGAATTATGTTAGGTTATGATAGATTAGCACAGTGTGAAAGATTCTTAAAACGTAAAGACGAGTATATGGCTAGTCGAATTTTGAAAAGAGACAATTCTTTAATTGTTAGTGATTTACATTTGGTATAGCCGATTGATTTCTGCCTCTTTTTATCGGTTTTTATTGATTAACTGATATTATTATTTGACTAAAATACAGGTTATGAATAGTGTATTATTGAAGAGAATATATGACATTGAGGTGTTATATATTCTTTTTTAGTAGTGTCCGGCGAACCTGATGATTGAATTTATGCACGTCATATCTACCCT
>CAYJCU010000018.1:0-26967 GCA_964368765.1 uncultured Rikenellaceae bacterium | reverse complement strand
GATTTGTTCTTTAGTACAAAAGAGAATTGTGAAGAGCCAACAAACCACGAGATGTCTATATAATCATCCTCATATTTGTAATTGGTTTTGCCCTCTTCTTCGAGAGTTACGATTTTAGTCTCTCCGTACTGCTTCTTAGCATCTGCTGGAGCTTCAACATTTGACAGACCTACTTTATACATCAAACTAGGTCCATAGCACGATGATAAGAACATCGCACTGATAAATGATAGTAGAATTTTTGTTTTCATTTTCCTTTGTATTTAAAGTGAATATTAGCTTTACGATACAAAGGTATGTAGGTCATGTGCGGTCTATTTGCACATTAATAAATTAAGTTATTTTCAATTTGAAAATCCGAAATAATAATCCGTTCGGTGAATCATCTTTAGGCACAGCCACCAAAGATATAGACCATTACGTCCTAGTTCATTTATTGAAATTAGCCCGTGCAGAGCTTGGTTTCTAAATCCCTCCCCATCAAGCAAGAACATTTTTAGGTCAGACCATAAATCGGGATTAGTTATATGCTGAATCTTGTCTAGGACTCCGCCCAACATATTCTCGTGCTGAATGTCTTTGTCAAGTTGAGTCGTTATTATTCCATGTTGTTGAGCGATATGCCTAAGGCTATTTTCTATTTGAGGTAGCAAAATGTGAGCAGCCATTGAATAATCGCCCTTAAACCCTGCCCATAAACCTTGTACATACAAAGCTACTCTATCATTAGGAATAAATCTACTTTTCCTCATTCTTAGAAACCTATCGATCACTTTTGGTTCGGTATTACACTCGCCAGCTGAGTTGAATATCCACACCAATACAGAAAGATACTCAATAGTAACAAAATGTCCTATCCGTCTTATTGAATCATCTATTGCCCCATCTACATTCTTTATACTTGTTACTGCCCCCATTTTATTACGCCATATGCTTGTACCGATACTACTATATAACAGTGAGTAGTTTTCTTGTGATTCTTCACGTTGTTGTGATATAATGTCGTTTGGGGATATTGGGAAATTAATTATTGCACCAAAGGCGGCTAAAGGAGAGTCTATATTGAAAGTAGTTACCATTTCTTCATATATATCCCATCTGTTAATTTCCATTGGGACACTAAAATAAGTCATCATTTTAGCTGAATGGAGCTGCTCCTTAAGCATTTTTTTTGATATTCGTTCTTTATCGACTTCAGTGTTGGGTAACGATGAGATTTCTTTAAGTGCCGAACTATACTTTTGCAATACATTTGGGCATAAAGTAGTTTCATCGGCAGATGACAAAATATTATCCGCATCACTTTCTAACAAATAGCTTTTTTGTTTCTTTTTTTCAATAATAGAGATTGACCCAAGTATCTCAAGGATTTCAACACAAGTAATGGCATTGTCAAAATCTAAATTACCTTTAGCTTCTTCTAATACATTTTGAGTATATGCTTCATATTCTATGCGTAATTCTTCTTTGTCAATAAACGAAACCGCTACAGATAATATTTCTTTAAATTGATTCGGGTGTTTTACAGAATTAAGTGCAAACTTAACATCATCATAAATCTCCTCCATGCACCTTGAGTATAACCCTCTTCTTTGCTTAACGAGAGAAAATGCTCGGAGTGCTAGATTCCAATCATCGTTTTCTCTATACGCTATTATATAATGGCGATATGCTGGTAAACTATTAATAACTACATCTATTTTAGCGCACAGCAGCATATCGCACCACCTTGCTATTATTTCACTGTCATTAGTTAATGAAATAATATCGGTGGAATAAAGTACCTCTTCATTCGCACTTATTGAGATAAAAGGATTTTCTATACGAATATCACAACAAACAAGTTTAAAGATTGTTTGTAATGCAAGACTATCAGGAAACTCTCTCTGGAGCCTCATCAAGTTTGATTTTGTATCTATTTTATTTGCTTGTTTAGTGATGTACATCTACTTGTAAATTTATCTATGCTGCCATAGCATTGTGGTTTATCTCATAAATTATCTTTAAGATTTTCTGTGCTCCTTCTTCGCCGAAAACCCCAAACACACCATTTGTGTCAATTCTTGTAAATGGATCTTCAAACAACATACCTGGGTCAATAATGCCGTCGCTCGTCAGAAATTTAATGATAGTTGCAATAAACTGGTTTTGATTAGCTGTCAAGTTACCTGCTTGAAGAAATTCTGAGAAAGCATCATTTGCGGCTCGACTATCAAGACCAACTATTGAGCGAATAAAATGACCCAATGGTTTGTCTCCATAATTTCTAATAAAATCCTCTTTTGTGCCTCGTTCATTTCCGTCAAAAAGGATATTTTCAAGCATTTCAATATCTCCCTGCGTGATGGGAACATTACGTTTTATTTTCTGAATAACCATATAATCTTGGTTATCCCTCACGTAAGTCTCCACACGTTGTTTGTAGCTTTCAGAGGAGGTGTAAGTAGTTAATACCTCCCTCGGGATGTCGGATATATGTATCAATTCATCTTTTATGTCCGTGTAAACGATTTTTCGTTTCTCTTTCTCAATAAGTTTAATTAACTCTCTTATCTCTGTACGCACTTTTTCCAAAGAGACAATAGTAACTTCATTGCTCCAAAAGTGAGGACTAACTATCTGTCTAAGCGTTTCCTCTTTTTTCTTAATTATTGGTAATGTATTTTTCTTAAGTAGATTTTTCCCTATATTAGTTAGCTTATCAATATACCTATCTGCCGACTCATTGCCATCAGTTATTGCAAGCATAAACCTAAGCATCATTAGGTCAAATCTGCGAGCATCTTCATCTTTATCCATAGGCACAGCCATTGGAGTTAAAGAATCGAACAACTCTGCACTATCAGCATTAGAAAGAGTATCTAGTCGGCTCCTGTTGCTGTATTTATCCACTATTTCCAGCTTTTGCTTTACAGCAAAGCTACTTCTATCAAGAGAGGTTATAGACAAATGTATTGCATCAAGTAGAATATTTTTATATTCACACAGTGCAGAATCTCCGCTACTAGCATAATCCGACGACAAAGCCATCGAGAGCTGTATCTGTGTTTCGAGAATAGACTGAGATACACTCTTTGGTATCCTTGTTTCAAACCCATCTGGATTATACTCAAAGAAATCAAAGTTGCCGCAATAGTCAAATATAAGGAACTCCTTTTTATCCATTGATTTATCTTTGTCGTTATCAGGAATACCAAAGATAGCAGGACATAGCCTTGTGCCTCTACCAATCATTTGCCAGAATTTAGAAGACGAGCGAACTACTTTAAAGAAAACCAGATTCAAAATTTCAGGCACATCAATTCCTGTATCTAGCATATCAACAGAGACTGCAATTTGAGGTTCCTTCATAGGGTCAGAAAAGCAATCAATTATATTCTGTGCATACTCAACCTTATTGTGAACTATCTGCATATACCCACCTTTTAGGCGAGGATATAGCTCGTCAAATCTCTCTTTTATGTATTCGGCGTGTTTATGGTTCTTGGCAAATATCACAGATTTACCCAGCTTATCACCGCCCTCTATCTTTAAACCTCTTGTCATTAGGTCATTTAGAACAAGATCTACTGTATCCTTATTAAAGATACGTTTATTAATCTCGTTAGAGCTTATCTCTTCCTCCTCTAACTCCCCTGTAATCTCATTGGCAAAATCCTCTTCAAATGTAGCTTTATCATCGTCCGACAATTCACTATATTTTATCCCCTCTCTAATAATTTGTGTAGTAACATCTACACGTTTAGGTGGCACAAGATACCCTTCGTTTACGGCTGTATCAAGCTCGTAAAAATCTGTCGGGTTATGATTCTCAAGTTTAAATAGTTCGTATGTATTTTTGTCAACCTCTGATTTAGGAGTTGCAGTAAGGCCTATCAGTGGCGCATCAAAATATTCAAAAATAGCCTGATATTTCTGGTAAACAGAGCGGTGAGCCTCGTCAATAATAATAAGATCAAAATGTGCAGGAGTGTAAACTATTCTATCTCCCTTACGTTCGCTATCTATCTTATTCATCATCGTTGGGTAGGTAGAAAACACCATCTTAAACTTATCAATATCCTCCTTTTCGGTTGTTATATTGATACACGATAGTTCATTTCCAAGAAGTTTTACAAAGTTGCTTTTTGCTTGTGATACCAAAGCAACTCTATCTGCAAGAAATAGAGCTTTGCGGACCCAGCCTTGTTTGATTAGCATATCGACAATAGAGATTGCTGTACGTGTTTTACCAGTACCTGTTGCCATAACCAACAAAGCCCTCCTATGATTATCAGTTAGGGTCTCAGCCACACGCTTAATGGCACGCTCTTGATAAGGTCTATCAGTTATCTCTGACCTTATTTTGTACTCAGAAAGAGCTGCTCTCCCTCTTTGTTGTATAGCCCATTCCAGTTCATCTTTGGTGTAAAACCCAGCAACTTTGCGAGGTGGATACATCTCTGTATCCCATAGCCAAGTTTTGTATCCATTGGTATAAAAAACTAATGGCATACGACCATATTTTGCTTTCAAACACTCTGCATACAGCCACGCTTGGCGTTCTCCCTCTTTTGGGTCACGCATAGTTCGCTTCGCCTCAACAACTGCAAGAGGTAAACCGTCATCACCCCAAAGCACATAATCTACATAGCCTTTCCCTGTACTATTCGGCATACCCTCCACCTCATATTCAATAGTATTAGGTGCATCAATATCCCAGCCCATCTCTGCCAGCATTACATCTATCAGGACACGACGTGTTTCTGCCTCTGTTGCAGAATTGGTAGTAAACGGAGCAACATCACGGCTTTGGTTTTCAGCCTTAATACGAGCAATTTCCTCTCTTAGCCTTTTTAACTCCTCGTCTTTAAGAGCGAGACTCTTGTCACTATCTGCCTTTATCTTCTCTATGTTTGTCTGAAGTGCCTTGACAGAAGCATTACTCTCACTCTCGCCGTTACCCGAAGGTATAAGCGTAGTGTCGAATTTAAAGGGAAGAGCCACTGAGTTATCAACATAGCAGTAGTAGACCCACTTTGAAAATTCGTATAGGTTCTGTATTGATGTATGTGCATAACGAATGTGCATTGCAGCTTTGCTATGAGTAGCTTGATTTCCACTCTTACGGATAGCTGTAATACGGCTTATCATATCAGGAGTAGAAGCAAGCAGCGTCTTAAAATCGTTATGGTACATTAACGACTCTAAGGTAGACTTTTGCAAATCTACCTCAGGGAGTGAGTTATCGGCTTGATAAACCCATTTAATAAGCTGTTCTAATGCTAATCGGGCGTAAAAGAGCGAAGTGCGAGGTTTCTGCTCTACATTCACTTCTGCCTCAACAGCAAAATTATATTGTTCTTCAAATCCTACTTTTAGGAAATCAAAATTGCTTTTCATAGCTATATCGTTATTTTTTGTTGTCTAGTAGTTTTAATACATCTTCTGTTGCGGTATAAAGCCTATTATAGATATTTGCGATTTTCTCATAGCTTACTTTTATGTATTGCTTCTCCATTTTCAGACCTTTTATGCAATCTAAACAACGGACTAATGTATGAATCATTTGTAAATACTTTTCATCCTTATGGCTGTACTTTCGAAGTATATCTATACTTGGATTTACAAATTCATCTTCTGAGTGGAAAACATTATCTTCTTTTTGTGGATTATCAAAAGTAGCATCGAATAATCTTCTTAGCTCAGCGTTATCTTCTGGAGCTAATGGATGATTTAAGAGTCCAGAAACTGCATCAGAAAGCATTAAGCGATAATCTTGACAACAGGAATTATATTGGCTTACATATTTACCTGAACTACCAAGCATATCATTACACTTTCCAATAAGTTGCGTGCGAGTAAACTCAAGAGACGAAGCTATATTAGTAATCTTTCGATATAGTAATTCAAATTCATTTTTATTTGTCTTCTCGAGATATTCATACAGATCCTCCTTGTTTAATATTTTAAACCGACTCCCATCTAATGATTGCTCTACTGTAAGATCTGGTATAGAGTATTGATCCGCTTTGTCGCAATAATCTACTATAAATGAACTTAAGGAGCTTTTTTGATTCTCGATAGGGGTTAAAATGCTTCTTAACTCTGCAATCCATCGTTTGCCAGTTTTTCTCATTCTACTTTTTTCTCCACGCCACACGATAAATCTGTCGATTCCGATACCTAACAGTAACATAATTATCGGAAAGATATATTCACCGATGACGTTTGAGCTACTACTATTATCTGCATAGACAATATGGCTAACTTTGGGTGTTTCGGCAACCCAAGCGGTATCGTTCACAAATTTAACCGTATCAATTTGTGTTGTGCGTTTTTGAGTATTCACACTATCAATAGTTGCGGTATTGTTAGCCTTAACGGATAAACTCGATAGTGCAATTAACAATATCAGTATTATATGTTTCATATCAATTATAGTTCGGGGTTAAACATATCCTGCATCAATCGCTGAAAAAGGTCTTCACTCTCTTTTAGTGCTGCTTTTACCTTTTTCTTTTGCTCCTCGATCTTCTCTATTCTCTCAGCAAATTGTTGTTGTAGAAGGAGAGGTGGAAGAATAACTTTCAACCCTTCAACGTTAGCTTTGGTAAGAGCCTCTCGTGTTGCTCCATTACTTTTACCTACATTCAATAGTTTTCGTTGATATTGAACAGATATTAGTTGACTGCACAAGAATCTATAATCTACACGTTCTTTAATTACCCTCACAATTGCAACGTGCTGATTCACTCTCGCTGGCAATATCTCATTTGGAACAATACAACATCTTGCAACAGAGGCTCCAGTGATATTGAGCAAAATATCGTTATTTTCTATTGTTACGTTATTCAGTGCTGCTGCTTGAGTATCATCAATGTGCGCTAAATCTTTATACTTAAACACTCCATTGTGAATATTCAAACTTCTGATTAAACTAATTCCCTCGTCTTTATAGCTTTCGTTACCACCTTTGGGAGTAGCACCTGAGCCTATTTTTGTGGTCAGCCGTTTTAAAAAATCTGTTTCCCAGCCCTTTTCGTTGGTGATGGGGTCGCCAAACATATCGTAGAAGATAGATTCGGCAAGGGTGTCAAGCTCGGCAAGTTGCGCCTTGCGTTTCTCCACCAACTCACTCGCCTTATCCAACACTGCGGCTATCTCTTGCTGTTTTTCAATAGATGGTAACGGAATGTTTACTTTATTTAAACCTGATACTGAAAAACTAGCCTGATTCACAGACTTTTTAGATATCTTTGCTATCTGCAATTTAAAATTTATCGTGGCAAAATAATATGCTAAAAATGGAGCATATATTTTATCCTTATGAACTCTAAGGGACAATAAATTCATTCCGTGAATTATTGTTTCATCTTCAGATGCCTTTACATACAAAACTGCTCTACCTAAATATTTTTCACTATTTATGTGAGACATTAATATATCATGGTTATTGAGATAATATTTTGAGAATTTGTCATCAAAGATATCTGCATAACCTAATCTATCTCTGTTAAATTTATCATTTGACAGAGTTTCAATGCGAGTTATGGGTATGCCTTCTGCATTATCTGACTGTTTGATATTTGCTCCATTGCGAATATACTCACATACATCTTCTAAATGAACCATTTTTCTCTCGTTACTCATCAGTTTTTATATTTAGCATAGTTTTCAACTCTGAGGTAATAGCCGAGATTTCTGTGTCAAGAGCACCAAGTCGCCCCAAAATCACACTTGGAGCATCATACTTTTTCTGCTCATATACAATCTCTTTATATTTGTTGATAGAAAGGTCATAGCCATTATCCTCGATCTCTTTACGAGGCACAAGGAACGATTGATCTTTGCGAGTGCGTTCTGTCTCGCTCTCCAACTTAGTCCAACGCTCCAAGATGTCAGGAATATCGTTATCCTCGATAGCTGTACGCTTGTCGTTAAGAGTAAAGCCATCTGCACGCATATCGTAGAACCAAACATTGTCTGTTCCACCGCTATTGGTCTTTGTGAAAATTAAAATAGCAGTACTCACTCCTGCATAAGGCTTAAACACACCACTAGGCATAGAGATAACAGCATCGAGCTTATGATCATCAACAATAATGCGTCGAATCTCCTTTGCCGCTTTATCTGAGCCAAATAACACTCCGTCAGGTACAATAACTGCACATCTACCACCAACTTTCAAAATACGAAGCATAAGAGCAAGGAACAATAGTTCTGTCTTTTTTGTTTTAAGAACAGAGCTAAGACTCTTAGCAATAGTATTTTCATCAAGAGAACCTTTAAACGGAGGGTTTGCCAGAACCAACGAATAGGCATCTGCGACCTTGTAATCTTCGTCGAGCGAGCTCTTATCGTATAGATTCGGGCTTTCAACTCCGTGAAGAATAAGGTTCATAGCAGCTATACCTATCATCGTGTCATCAAACTCACATCCGTTGAACATTTTCTTATTAAAATGCTCTCTAAATTGTGGGTCTGTAATTTTGTCTTTGTGTGCCTCATTCACATATTCACTAGCTGCAACTAAGAAACCCGCTGTACCACAAGCTGGGTCACAAATTGTTTCATCCGCAGCAGGAGCCATCATCTCAGCCATCATTTTAGCTATATGGCGAGGGGTGCGGAATTGTCCATTATCACCCGACGTAGCAAGTTTTGAAAGCATATACTCATACACATCTCCCTTGGTATCCATATCGCTCATCTCAAGCGAAGAGATCATTGTAACAACCTGCTCCAAAACTACTGGCGTAGGTATAGCAAGGTATGCATTCTGCATATACTTGGCAAAAGTAGAGTCATCGCCCCCTAAAGTTTTGATAAAATCAAACACTTTTGTACGAACCAACTCAAACATAGTTTGAGCATCTAAATTTTTAAATTTACTCCAGCGCAGTTTTTGCTGCTCCTCAGTAGAGTCGAAAATTGGCTCTTCAATCTCCCTGCCAAGCATACGAGCTTTATTCTCTTTCGCCGTATGAAGTTCATCAAGTCGCTTGATAAACATTAGATATGTTATCTGCTTGATAACCTGCAATGGCTCAGTTACTCCACCAGTATGGAATCGCATCCAAAGGTTATCTATATTTGTTTTTAATTCTCCTACTATCATATTGTATATATGTTTTACCTGTTAATATCTGCAAAGTTAATACTTTTTGTGCAATACATCTGCACACTACTCTTCAACTTTCGGTTTATGCTCTAAAATTTTCGTGGCAACTCTTTGTTTTCTTCCCTGATATTCTTGTTCTTCCCATTCTATCGTTAGTTGATCTCCATCTTTCAATGTCTTGTATGTTAATGGATATATGCCATAAGTATCGTTGCCTCCTATTGGCTTAAGAAATGCTATCCCACTCTTAGAAAACCCAGTTATCTTACCGCATACTTGATTGTTTTCATTACTCGCAAATAATTCGTCCCATTTGTCAACACTTCTAGCATAGTTGTTGTTTTCCTCCTGATACTTATTGTACCAAATTAGAATATCACATAAATTGAATGTTAAGGAGTAAAGGAGAAATGGAGAGTTTATTGACTTCCAATATTCTTGAAGGTTTATTAACTCCTTCTCGCCTGGCTCTGTTGTATGAGAAGCCCCACCTGTTACTGACAGAAGATTTCGAACATTTTCTGCTATTAACTTTGGGAAATGCCCTTTATTCTCTTTTAACCTTACACCCAAATGCTCAGTGTTTTTACCTGCCATAAATCTACTTGATTCTGTAAGATTGACCTGCTTAGTTACATTATTGATGCATTTGTCGTGAAGCAATCCTATCTGATTAGCATGTCTAAACATCCATTCGAGGACAATACGCAGTTGAGTGTAATAAACTTTGTGATCAATCTCTCTGTAATTTTCTATAGCCATAAGAATCTCAAAGAACGATTCTCTGCTATCATCCCCAATTAGATCGAATACCGATAATACTTCTCGATATTTACTTTTAACTGAGTTTCGTGCTTGCCATTCTGGCTTATTGCCAACTGCTCTCTGAATATCTTCTATTAGTTTATCATTATGCTCAGATTTAACGTAAATAATATCAGCATATTCCCTTTGGCAATCCTCCTCATTAAGCATTGAGCGAATATCGCTCTCCTTCTTTACAACATCTGTTTGCCCAGAAAATACAAACCAAGGCTCATCCTTATAATTAGCCATTATCCGCATAACAGCGGTGCGAAAACCAGAATCACGTCCATTAGCATCGAGAACGTCCAAAACAATGGCATCCCATTCTTCTGTTTCTATTTTTTCGAGAAATTCATCCTTTGTATAACATTTTATCAAAGTGAAATATTTCTCCATTCTTATAAATGTAGACTTTAGTGCATCTGAGTCAAACTCGTCATCAAGCCATAAAACTTTTATTCCCATAACCTAAACATCTTTAATTGATATTAAAATACCTGTTGAAAATAAGCTAGTGTCGTCATTAACCCAGCTTATGCTTGCACCTATTCCTAAACAGATTTGTTTTGCCCTAAACAGCCCTTTTCCTGTATTCCCAGTACTACCGTACTTATACCCTTCAGAAAACGAGAGTTCTTCATTGAAGTTTTCATCTAAAGGAACACCATCATTTAGGACTTGAATATATATTCCATCCCCATCTTCGCCATAGCCTATCTCAATACTACCTCGATCACGACCTATGAATGCGTGTCTTTCTGCATTCTCTATCACGATGTCTATCAATTCTTTGATATTGTTTGCAGACGAAAATATCTCCCTATTAGACTCTTCGATAGAACCGTCACTTCTAACTTTAATATCCAAATAGAGATTTGGATTCTTGCTGACATATTTATATGAGTTGATAAACTCAATAAAATTGAAAGAAGACTTTTCTTCAATCTCAAATTGAGATGTGAGATTCTTAAAGAGTTCCTTAACGTCAGCAATCTGTTTTTCAAAATTATCAAGTAGGTCAGCTACCGTGTAATTTTGAGATATTTTATGATCCAATGACACTGAACCAACCTCATTAAGCTCATCTTTAAGCATCTTTAGGTTGTCTTGCATTCCTGAAAAATAAGGGTTGATACGATGCTTTCGATGACCGATTAGTGTGAATAATTCTTGCTTTTGAGCATCAATAACAGCACTCAATCCTAACTCTCTAACCATCGCCTCTTTATTGGCGTATTGAGCTTTCTCTATCTCCAATTTCTCCTTTAAAAGAACATCTTCCAGTGTTGGCAAGTCAGGTATATTAATACTAATATCCATAATATCCCTTCTATTGAAGCGAGGAATGATTGCACCCTTTTGTAGAGTATCAGACTTGCGGGCAAGCTCGAAAGCCAAATATGGAATATTAATGATAGATGGATCAACTCTCAATGCTAATATGTTTTGGCTTACATAAATAGGCATAGATGGTGATGAGTAGATATACGTAGGCTTCAATGTTCTCACCATCGATAATAGCAAAACTGGCTCCTCTATAAGCCTGAATTGATTTGGCTTTATCTCGCCCTCAACGATATCCTCAACTTCCCTGATACAGTCTAAACTATTATTAGATAAGTTACTGATGTTTACAATACGACCCTTTGAAGATGTTGGTCTACAACTAGGAATAATTGATGATACATCTGAAAGTTTTATCTTTTTATAACCGTCAGGTATAATCTCTTCTTCGGTAAAATATCTTGCAGGATCAAAGTTGTAGTCATTTTCCTCGACTTCGCTGTTAGAAACCAGTCGTACATATTTTTCATCAGCACCATTAATAACACTTAAAACCTTATCAACATCGAGTTTATTAGCCCTTTTAGCTTGAGAGTATATAGAAGTTGCATCAATGAACTTAACAAACGGATTCTCTTTTTTAGAAAGAACAATAATAGCTGTTGAAACTCCTGCGTATGGCTTGAAAATGCCGTGAGGAAGTGTAATGATTGTTTCCACATACTTGTTATCAACAAGAAAGCGGCGAAAATCCTTTGTACTTCCTGTTCGAAATAAAAAACCAGTAGGAATAACTGTAACGACTAAACCTCCGTTTGACACGTTGTGTATAGCTTTATCTACAAACATCGTCCCTATATCAGAATGATTAAACCCCATATCCCAATACAGAGCTGATTTCTGATAATTTGTTAGTGCTGCTCCAAATGGAGGCGTTGCAATAATTGCATCAAAAACACTTCTATCACCATACCAGTTTGTAAGGGAATCTTCGTTGCGATACTCTGACTGAACACCAGAAAGGAACAATCTAATTTTTCCAACAATCCAAGTATTTCTATCAATCTCCTGGGATACATAACGAACATCCTTATTATCAATTTGATATGATGCAATGCCAGCAAAAGGGTTATATACACTCTGCACAGCATTTTTGCATAGAAGTTGATTAACCAGATGGGTTAGTTCTTTTGGTTGATAATACTGACCTTCATACGAAGACGAGAACTGTATAGATATAACTTCTTCAAATAGATCAGCTAAAGCAGTATCTTCTACCGATTTAATAATATCAATTATTCTTAGAATGGTGTCATTCTTAAGCTTAACACTACAAATATCTCTTAATTTAATATTTGTATATATATCTAAATTAACACTAAGATACTGTACATCACCCGCATACATATTGTTAGTGTCATTAAAACGGTTTTCTTTACAAAATGCGATAAAAAAACCTATAACTGAGGCTAAACTACGGTCGTTACCCATACCATAACTATTTAAGGTATCAAATAATTTCCAAGCAATTTGCTCTAAATATTTATCTCTATTCTCAATAACCATAACAAACAAAATTAAAATTAGACTTTGATTTCACTCTGCAAAGGTCTAATTATAGTGTGCAATATATCTGCATACTAAATATTTTTCTCTAAAATTCTTCTTGAACGCTCCTTTATTTTCTCTTTTATCGACAACGGCTCAAGTATCTCTATGCTGTCGCTAAATCCTAATAGAAGTGTCTCAAATTCGTAGTTATATCGCAACTTTAACTCGATAATAACATATTCATCAGTTCGCTCCTTTACTTTCTGACTCCAATGTAAAGGCTTGGTTGCAATGTAATTATATCGCTTAATATCTACCTTGAGCCTTACTTGCTCAACTGCCTCATTTTCCAATACAGTTACACCCACTACATCATCGAAGTACTCATTGAAATCAATATCATCATTATTGATGTAGTCGCAATGCATCTCTGAAAAGCATTCGATTCTATCGAGAGCCATATTCACGATCCTACCATCTGACAACCCAAACAAAAACCAGCGGTTGTTGTATTGTTTCAAGTAGTATGGATGCATTATTGACTCCTCAGCATCTCTAAACGATGGATGATAGATGATTTTAAGAACTCTTTTATTGCTTATAGCTCTAAATAGTTCATCAAAATGTTCCAGACCTTTTAGATATGGATTTTGCTCAAAACCAACTATTTCTGCCACATCGTTTTTAATCTCAAACTCACCCTCAAGTCGGGCTACTACCTCATTCATCCACTCGAATTGCGGCAACCCCTTGAAACGACTAAGTGTTACTAGGGTGTTTTTTAGCTGTTCCGTTTCCGTGCTACTCAATTTCTGTTTCTTGATTGTAAACTCTCTATCTTCGTAAAGATAATAAGGCTTACCTCCATCTTTGCGAGTTACTATAGGCGCAGAAAAACCCTCTTCACTCTTCATAAAGCGAATGTCATCACGAAGAGTACGTGTCGATATACCGCTGTCATCGCCATACTCCATATAGATAGCATCTTTACAAACCTCAAGCAAATCGTCAAATGTGTATTTGCGATTATGGTTGCTAAAACACTTGTCAAGTGCATTATATCTTACTGCTGCGTGTTTATTTGTTGCCATACTATTCTAGATCTAAGTTTATTTGAATATCCACATTCATATCATCAATACGTACATCATATTTTGCACTATTTTCGTAATATACATTAACTGGTAAGTGACAAGTAACATTTGTATTTTGATATATGTAATCATTCTCTCCGAATATCACCTTTTCTACGTCAGAGCATTTTATAATAGAGCGGTTTGCGGGATCAATTATCTTTCCTAATCTATTTTTTATATTATAACCATCTATCTGCCCTTCAGGAAGAATAAAGAAAATATAATCTCTGGCTCGACTCATTGCGACGTTATTTATATTTTCATTATTAATGTGTGCTTGGCTACTTGTATTCATAGGCGGATTTAATACAATAAACATTATATCACATTCATCCCCTTGAAACTTATGAACTGTACCAGAACTCACACGACATCTCCCCATATTTAGAGGTCTACTTTCTAACAATTGGTTGATAGCACCTGCTTCAGCTCCGTACGGACATACTATTCCTATTGAATAATCTTCGTCTGGGAAATTTTGAGTTAGTTGAAAAATTGTATATTCAACCATATTGTATGTAAAAATAGCAGCATATAGATGAAATGCAGATTTATTAATTGCTGTTATCCCATACAAATGGTCCAAATCCTCTATTTTAAAACTCATAAAATTTATGTCTTTAACCTCTAATCCATTAAGTTTTAAATCCTTTTGTTTTGCCCTTTGAGAATTACTCTTTACTAATCCATTATACGCAAAATTACTGATCAAATCACCTATAACTGAAGTTGAGCGATGTTGCATCATTAGTGTCTCTACTGGATATCTATCGTAGTTATGTACGGCCTCGCTAAAGCTATCAAGCCCAACTAACTTATATATATTTTGAGCAGGTATATCATTTTGCTCTATAGGCTCTATTTGCTTAGGATCTCCAGCAACAATAATTTTTGCCTCACATCCCTTGTGTAAGATATATGTAACAGTGACTAAATCTATCATAGATGCTTCATCAATTACAATATAATCCCATGGATAATCACAGATTGCTACATCATCTGGCTGAATGAAATCATAGGAATATCTAGCTGCTGTTGATACTATGATATTTTTGATATTTTCAGTAATGTCAAGTGTTTCTCTTGTTACTAATGCACCTAAGTGTATTAGCTCAACACTATCAGTAGAACCATAACGTTTAGTGTATTCAAAACAGCTATCATTATTACAAAGCTTAGAAGCAATAACATCAGCAGCTTTATTGGTTGGTGTTAGGACTAATATATTTAGTGCATTATCATCTTCGTTTATAATATCAGACAATCGATTAACCAACCTTGTTGTTTTCCCTGTGCCAGGAGGACCATAGATAAATTCGATATCTTCTGACAGATTAGCTTGAAGGTCATAATCGTCAGAATAATCCAACTGAATAAACCTAGTTTCGAGAGAATCAATAATATTTATCGTCTGCTCTGCTTGTATTCGAATTTTCTTGCCTTTTATTAACTTTGTTAAATCTTCAGGATTAAGTAGTATTTCAACTTCTAAATCAACTACTCTGACAATTACTGCTCTAAGCTTGGAAGAAGTTCCAACAACTGATATATTAACAGCATCAGCATCTTCAATCCATTTAGGAACTGTTACAGAAGGTTGCTTAAGTATTACATACCCAGCATCCATCTGATAGTCATTAAAATCAATTGTTACAATTCTTCCTGCATGTCTATTTTTGTCAGCACTTTGTAATTCAATAAGATATTTGTACCAAATAAAACTATATGGTATAGTATTTCTGAATAGTTCTAGCAGTTGTAGCTGTTCCATAGCTTTTTCTGCCTGATTTTTAGCTTCAGTATCTTTTCTTTTTAAGTTGCTACTTGCTTTAGAGATATGATCTCTATTGTTGTTTGAAACGTGCGACACATAATCAGCAAAAAATGGCGAATCTACACTTTCTACTTCATTATTGCTATACATGTCTTCACCATCTGTATTTGGCGCAGGTGATGAAGGCCTTCTAACTGTTTTGTTCCTTTTTTCTTCCCATTTATTTCTAAGTTTATCAGAGATAGTAGAGCTTTGTATTTCATTAGGTTGAGATGCTTTAGTTTGGTTACTATTTACATTTGTTGTAAATGGGATCTTCGGCTCAGGATTGCTATTATGAACACTATCTTCCAATTTAGGCTCTTCCACTGTGTTGCTATGAATATTTTTATTATTTCCTACGTCATAATTAGCATTCTGTGTAGTGTTATTAATTGCAGGATTCGCCTCAGCATCTCCCTCACTTAGATTTTCGGATGTTGTGTAATTAGTATTATATGACTGCTTACCATTATCTTCATTATCCTCAACGAACTCCTCGTAATTGGCATACTGATCAGTCAAAATCTTAGTTTGGTCAATATTGTCAAGTAATACAACTACCTCTTCTGGAAGTTTTCCACCTTCGTTATTGCAGATAAAAACTTCAAAATCATCAAGGAATAAATCGTCAATAAAATTTGAATCAAATCCCCCTTGAATATCAACTTTTTCAATTATCCAAGTTTGAATTTTCCCAAACATTGGACCAGTCCAAGTTCCTACATACCACAGACAGTCATTGCTCTCTGTATAGCTTTTAGGTGAAGATTTGATATTTTCATTATAATAATATGAAATGCTTTCACAAGTGCAAATTTCCGTATCAGCTAACTTGTCTTGATACTGCTCATTTAACTCTTTCCAATTTTTTCTTTCACTTTTCCACGCAAGATAAGTTAAGCATTTAGATATTTTTCTAATTGCTAATTCATCTACTTTTCCGATTTTTTCTTTTTTAAAATCTATATCTGAGAGAATCTTTATTTTGAAAATCTCACATAGTTTATTAAATTCATGCTGGTATTCTGGCATGTATGATGGGCTGCAAACATACTGATTGCCACCAAAGCTTCCCTTCAATGTATCATTCCCCCATTCTAAAGCTACAAGATCACTCAGTTTAACCCAATCTTTTGAGCCATTTAGCCACATTGCTTCTTTGATATATTCCTCTATATCTTTATTATACTTTAAAAGCGATTCATCGGAAGTCTCGGTAATCCAGCTTATAACGTTACGACGAAAATCAGTGGTTTGTAAGTTAAGGTATTCTAAACAATCTGGAATATAGAGCTTTCCTCGCAAACCTATTTTATCAACCCAATTAGGTAGCTTTACAGAAGGCAGCTTTGCCTCTCCATCATTTAGTTTTAGGACTATCTTTTGTAATGAATTATTGCGATAATCATATAGAGACCTAGGACTGAAAACCCCGTATTTTGTAGGGATGCATTTTAGATTCTTCAGATTATCTTCGTTAATATAATCTTTTAACTTATGCTCTTTATCTAAAGAGTATATTTCCCAAAAATATCTAGCAAATATACCATTGTTCAATAGTTCCAAATGCTCTTTTCTAAAAGATTCATTTACCCCTAATCGTCTAAATAGATCTTTACAATTAGTATTTATCTCAAAATAACGCTCACTTACATAGTTCAATGTTTTTACGTTGTTAGCCATAAAGTCACATTCAGGATTGTAAATAGAGCTATAGTAGAGACGTGAAGCAGATGCTTGCACTTCATTTGTGGCGTACAGTTCTATAGCACTTAACTTTAATTCTGAAATTAGCTCTCCAACGCCTACCGCATCATTGTGGTAAGAATCAGCCAATTGAGATATAAGGGAAAAGTGCACTTCTCTGTCACGATATAAATGCTGGTTCGATGCAAAATATTTTAGTTTTTCATTTCGAAGTTCTGTTTTTGTTTCACATTTAAACGACAAATTATCAGCAATTAGTTTAATGAATTTAACCACTAATCGTCTAAGTTCAGCATTATCTTTGCTCTCAGCGATATAAGTTTCAGACACTTGGTTGCCAATGCAAATTTCACTTAAAACATCTCCTTCTATACTAAAATATGAACCAGACACAAGAGTTTTGCATACTGGATAATAATTCCCATCCTGACAAAGTAATTGTAAGTTCTTCAAATACTCTCCGATAGTAGATAATTCATTATCTTCATTGCGTATCTTAATGGCAAACTCATCTACATACTGAGCAAGAATAGCGACAATATCTATTTGCCTGAATTTATTAAGTTCTGGCAATATCTTATTGAAGACAATATCCCTAGTGTCAACTTTTACTCCAATAGCTCGAAACAAAGATCTCCATGCTTTGTTTCCATCATTCTCTGACTTATATAGCGGCGAAATGAAACGAGCATCTTCTATATATTTACCTATAAAGTTTTCAATGCCATTTGAATCCGCATAAAAATCAGATATGTATAATTTAGAAGCTTTGCAAGCCCCTTTAGAATTATCTTTTTCCGAGGTTAAAACAGGTAACTCCTTTAATTTTGACTTAACCTCAACTGTCGTATCGAGGCTAAATACCCACTGCCAAAAGTTAATATTTCTTTGTTTATCCTCAAGGTATGTAGATACCAGGTCTGCTTTCCCAGAAATATAGGTTATAGCACCTGAAGCATCCATCTCATTATTCCCTAACTTTTCACATAGATATTTTCTACTATTCTCATCACTTAGATAGTCAGGGTGTATTATTCCTAAAATTGAAGTGGGTAATAGATCGTCATCTACGATACTTGTTAATAGAGCCGAAGGCAATAGTAAATCTGTTGAATTTTGGGACAGCTCTCCATCTATACTTGAAGGCGAAGATATGTATATTGGCAGCTTTTTAATTTTTGAAAAATCTTGTTCTGACAGCTCCTCTTGCATTGTACAGGTGTATCTGTGAAATGCAAGATTATTCTCTCTATTGTTCAAAGCCATAGAGAGTTCGTCAGTATGCGTTAGTATACGAGATTGATAATAGAATTTTCTATCAAACAATCTAATACCCAATGTTGCATAAAAATCTCGCCTTACCTTGCCATCAAATAAAATTTCGTATGATTTGTCGCATATTGAAATTTTATCTTTATTAAACCAAGGTTGGTTATACAAATCCAAGACAGATTCTGACGGTAAATGAATCCTACTTTTATTAGCTGTTACATATACTTCGCTGTCAATGCATAAAATAGGTATATTTTTAAAACTATCACCATTTATATCACCTTTAAAGATATGGTCTCTATTGACAAATAGAAAGTCCAAAAAGTCTTTACTTGATTCTTTTGTTGTAATTTTCGCACAAACTTCACTAATTCTATTCTTTAATCCCTTTAAGAATAATTCCTGAATGGAGAAACTCTGCGTTACTTGTTTTGTTGCAAAGAATGCTCTTAAGTTTTCTTCATCTTCACTTGAAGTTTCAGAATAATAGTCATCAGCAATGGATAGGCAGCAATTATCTGGCATCCATTCTCTTCCTACCATATCTTGCCATTGCTCATCCTTGTTTTTAAAGATGAGACTTGATATTGGTGTAAAATAATCTTGCTTGCCATCTGTCGCTATGACAGTATATTGCTTTCGCATATTATTAGCATTAAGATTAGTTATTTCTTCTTGAATTGATGACAGATAGTGATAAAAAGAGATATTTGCTTCTTTTTGTTTGATGTTGCATGCAATAGTTTCAATAAATTTCTCAGATGCAATGAACTTATTAAAACAATCTCTATTTGTAAGTTGAGATATGGAGCACTTTTCAGAAAGGTACTTAATTACATCTTCCTTATCACCCGTATAATAATCAGTATCAATATACCTTACCCAATTGGCATCAATCCACAATTGCGATTTAAAGGTGTCTCCTACATTGTTTTGAACAAAAATACCCTCTCGATCCTCTGTAAATACATTACCGTCCATCCAAATTGGGTAATCCTTAGGTATCGAAATTGAGCTTTTAGTTATTGATAAGAAGTGAATGAAACTAATGCTATTAGACTTAGTTTTAAATAATTGTTTGTATTTATTAAAGTTATCAATTATTAATTTAGCAAATTTATAGTCACTGAAATCATTGAATCGAGAACTATAATTGGCCCAACTTTTATACTTTTGAAGTTCACGTCTTACGGCTGTGTCTATTCTAGGTAATTCACTGGCAAGGAACTCAATATCTTCGATGTGCCTGTCAATATCATAGTACATCGATCTGGCAGATGATAAATCACCATCTGCTTTTAAGAAGATAGAATAATTCCAGCAATTGTCGATTATTCCACTATCAAGTAGATACCCAATAAATTTAATATTATTAGCTTTGACTTTAAGCCAATCTGCAAAAGGTTTACTTAAGCATATATTAGCTATATCGCTGCTATCAAGAACCCTTCCTACTTCAACGTTGGAAAGTAACTTCTCAAGGTTTTTATTGCACCTAATAGTAGGATGAGCAAGAGTGAATTTGTTAGTGACGAATTGATAAAATTCTTCATCACTAAAAGTAGGCTTCTCAGTGACAATGAAACCCTCTTCATCATCTATAATTTCTGATACTCTTTTTAGTGAATAGACCCCATTCTTTATTGTTGGAATGCATGGAATGTCCACTAATCTATTTCTGAACCCTTGCAGGAATAGTATGGTGTAGTTATCTTTACTATTATAGCTTTCAGGCAAAAGATCAAAAACAGACTCAAGGTCATACTCTCCTTCATTTTGCATAAAGCTAACCCACCAATCTGCAAATTTTGCTCCACACTGCACCATTATTTCATTATTCCACTCTATATCATGCAACCCACTTCTTGATCCATTTGGGACAAAATCTGCATTGAAAATAAACCTAAATCCTAGATTTAACTCTGTAGGCAAATAATTATAAACACGAGCATTTTCAATTGGAACGAGTTTTTTCCCATCTCTTGCTACAGCAAAAGAAATACCGACTGTGTCTATATCCTTAAACTTTTTAGGTATTTTATTATTAGAGTCAATATTATTTACAACCCACTCTTTTAAAGTAGGAGGAACTACATAACTGAAGTTCGATATAATCCATTTTTGAGGATCTTTCTCTACAACGTATTTTATTTTACCATCAACGACGACCTCTACATGATTTACATTTGGAATAAACAGAAGTATTTGTTCATTAGAGAATACTTTTTCTAATTGCGTTAGATTCTGCCTTGCATCAGTTTTGTGGCGAAGAGCAAACTTGACTCTCATCTCATCTGAGGCTGAATCAATAATATTCGTAATCTCTGTATCAAGAGTATTTGGATCTGTGGGAACTGGCATCAAGGCCCATGGACAATCTCCGTATAGCTGTTTTCTCGAATATGCTTCATCAAAACGAAGGCTCCAATCTCCTGAATTTAAATATACATAATTGTTATTTACAAAAACAGTTTTAAACCCTATGCCTTTGTAACCGATAGTTTTAGTATTATTGCTTTTTTCCCCTTGGTTAACAGAACTGATACCAACAATATTGCGAAGATTGAAATAGTTGCCTGTATGAAAGAAAAATAGATAATGTTCAGACAGGATAAATTTCACTCTTACATTTTCATTATTGTATGGGTAATCATTAGCATTTTGTAAAAGCTCATATATGTATGTATGCTGAGCACCAGTAACTTCATTTAAAATAGTTTTCTGGAAATTATTAAATAACTCTAGGTTGCTTCCTTGTAATCTAAGTCTTGCCTTAAATAAACCTTCTATAAAATCATAGTTATTAACTTCTGATACGTCTCCGTTGACAGTGATCTTACTCTCTGAACTAGGATCGTAACCCCAGGTAAAAGAGTAGAATTGCCCTGTTTTTAAGGGGGCTTGATTATCATACACTATTACGAGATTTGTATCTTCAGACATAGGATGTTTGATTAAATCGCCCTCTACGCCTCTAATGTCAGCAAAGAAAGCTATGCCATTATCAATGCCATAGCTTCCAATTAATTTATCGGATCCAATTCTTCTTTTCAGTCCTTCTATTTCGAAGGTGTTATTTGTATTTTCCATAAACAGAGGTGTAATCTTACTTTCCATTAATCAAGAATTCTCGAATATTAACACCCAGTATTCTTGCAATTTTATTTAGCATTTCAAGAGATGGCTGTACGTGATTATTACACCAACGAGAAACCGTTGCTGTGTCTTTTTGTAGCGTCTCTGCTAACCACTTACTTGTTTTGCCGTTTTCAGCTAATACCTCTTTCAGTCTATTGATTTTTGCCATAGCTTAATTTACTTTGCATTTCCTGCAAAGTTAGTAATTTTTGGCGATATGATAACTAAATTTATCGCAATATTTTTCGTCAAAATACAATATTAAGCTTAGGGTGCGCTGAGGGCTATATAATCTCGTAAAGATTAACCACTTCCACACCTTGTTTGTGTGCTTTGCGGATGGTTGAGCCTGTGCCGCTGCGGGGTTTGCCGTTGTGGTAGGCGTACATCTTCGAGGCGTGTTCGATTAGGAAGTCGTTGCGGTCGTGGTAGGCTTGGTTGCTGAAAGTATCGGAGATGGTGATTATTTCGTCTGCCTCTACCAATAAGTGTTGATACACTTTAATATCTTTATCTGAGAACTTAGCCTCTTGTCCTGCAAATGGCACTACGGCAATAAAACGGATATCTTTATATTTGCGTTTGAGTTGGACTGTTACTAATGCGGCAATAGTATCGAAACCTAATGCCATACCGCAGAGCATAGTGTTGATGCCGTTTTCAAGATACTCTCTTTCGAGCATTGCATAGAGATGGTCGCAGATGATCATTTTAAGGGCTGTTCCTTGGTTGCCATTACGGGATGTGAGGCTTCGGTTGCCAGTGAAGGCGATGGTTTTTTCTTTTACAATTTTCATAGATCGGCTGGTTTTAGCCTTGTCGGAACCGCAAAAAAAAGGTGCACCACCGACAAGTTTGAAAACCAAGGTATCGCCAAACACCCACCAGCTCAACAAGTCAGGGCGCACCATACCCATACGGATACAATACTCCTGCCTTGTCTATCGAGCTGGTTAAAAATTGGCGATTTTTGGTTTCCAGATAAACAATTAAATTATATATGTCTTAAAAATTATTCTTCTATAAGCAATTCATTTTAGGTAATAGCACGTGCCATTACTGGCTACAAAGTTACGAAAAAAGATGATACAGTGTACCATAAATGTAAGACAATTTACATAATGGCAGGTAAGATTATTAAATATCGTCCTCGTTCATCTTATGTAGAAGCATATTACGCAAATTACTTAGAAAGGAAACCCTATCTTTCTTACGAGATTTAATATCTAAGAAAATTCGATAATAGTCGCCCAAATCTATATTAAACATATCAGAAAGAATATCCATAATCTCTTTAATCGTTACTACACCTCCATTGATATTTGATGATACAAACAAGCTATAGCCAAGCTCGACTATGTTTGTTTTAGCACCAGTCCAATGCAAATGAGACATTCGTGAAATTAGTTCATTTCCATCATCATTGTTGAGCTCCTCTAATCTTTTACTAATATAATCATTGAGTAACTCACAGTAAACAAAGTTAGCAAACGTTACACTGTGTTTGGGGGTAAGAATCGAATAACAGTCAATTGACATTTGATTCAAACATTGATCAACACTTGATTGTTTCAGAGTGAAATAGCGACTATCAAATGATTCGCTCTTCATCGAGTAATATACAAACATCATCTTATTCGCATCTATATACTCACGAATTTCCTCTAAAATGGATCTGTAGAACTCTCTATGGCAATTATTAGAGTTAGCGAGATACGAACGCTCATAAACTAATAATTTATGAATAAACATTACTCGACCTGCGATGTTTGGTTTCACTACTTTGAAATAGTATATCTCACTTCGCGATGAAAGCTGAGATTGTGAAGTGTGCACCTCAAGCTCTTGTAACATTTTTATTAAAGTTGTTACTGTTTGCTCTAATTCATCCTGGCTAAGGTTTACAAAACCCTTTTCTACCTTTTCGGCAAATATTGCATCTGCCCTCTCTGCGATTTTCTTAATCGTTTTCATAACTAAAAAATTTAATCATTCCACCCTATTTCACCCACAAAAAGAGGGTAAAATGAAACTATATTACAATGTGGGCTTTCATTTTATTTCAATACATTGCAATCTATTTCACACACTACATTGAACGATGATTATTCGAATTTTACAAATTATCTTTGTCATGCTAATGTAGGTCTATATTTATATAACGAAATAAACCTACAATATAATACAATAATTTATAGATATGATGGAAAATTCAAAACAAAATGTCTTACTCGCCGATGAAGGTGATGGCAAGATGAAAGTAGTGGCAGGGCTAGACGAGCAAGGAAAACTCAAGACTGTAGCACCTAAGCAGGCTAATGAACCTGATTTTATGAAGATTGACAAACACGGTAATGCGTTAGAGAACTTTCTCTCCAATTACTTCAAGCAGGCGAACAACCCACGACATACGGGCTTCTATCGTGTGGCGAAGGAGGGCATCGAAGAGATAGCTAGTATTATCTCTAACCTCATTAAGAGTGGTGGTAAGGAAGGTGAAGAGTTCCTCAAGGAGTACAAGGTAGACACCTCTAAATACGAACGTCAAGATGTAGATATATCACGAGGTCCAGAGGAGGGAACGAAAGCCAAAGAGGAGAAGTACGAGTATAAGCCTCTCAACAAGGAGCATATCGATTGGGATGCCTTTGCTAAAATTGGTATCACAAAAGAGAACTTGGAAAAGTCAGGCTCGTTGGATGATATGCTTAACTATCGTCGTTCACCACACCTGCACACAGTATCTATGAAGGTAGATGATATGTCGTTGAGCACTGATGCTAGGCTATCACTACGTAAAGCGGATGATGGACGAGTTATTCCTGTTATACACGCAGTACGTAAAGAGCCTGAATTAGATAGACCCTTCTATGGTAATACCTTAACAGCAGAAGATAAGACTGCACTTCGAGAGAGTGGTAATTTAGGACGTACGCTTGATTTAAACATCAAAGGATTAGATAAGAAAGTACCTGCATATGTGAGTATTGACCCTAAGACTAATGAGCTAGTGGCTTATAGTACTAAGAATGTACGTATTCCAAGTGAGATTAAGGGGGTGAAGCTCGATGATAAGCAGAAGCAAGATTTGCGAGAGGGACGAGCTGTCTATTTGGAGAATATGATAGCTAAAAGTGGTAAAAAATTTAGCGCAAATGTGCAAATAAATGCAGCAGAAAGAGGTATTATGTTTAACTTTAATGAGCTACGCCAGCGACAAGCGCAAGAAGAGAAGCAAGGCGGAGCGCGAATACCTAATAAGATTGGTGGTGTACAACTCAATGAGGAGCTGCAAGGTAAATTAAAGAATGGGGATGTTATCTATGTTGAGAATATGATTGACAAGAAAGGTGAGCGATACAATGCCTATATTAAAATCAACGAGGAGAAAGGTAAGCTTGACTTCTACAAATGGGATCCGCGCCAAAAACAGGGTGTAACGGCAGACAATGCCTCTAAAACGCAAGTTGATGTAAACACTCACGGCAAGAGCAATGAGGCGACCAAGCGCAACACCGATGCTGTGCAAAAAGGTCAGATTGATCCCAATACGGAGCAACAGCAGAAGCAGAACAATCGTCCTAAAATAAAAATGTAACAATAGAATATATATGTGGTTTATTGATTAATGTTGTACTACGTCTTATCCACTATATCGATAATTAAATATAATAATAATGTTAGAAGAAGTATTAAGTGTAAGTTACTCAGACATATTTGAAATAAATGTTGAGTATGGTATTGATATAGAAAAATACTTAAAGTATGAGACTACACAAGTTTATAAAGTTAAACACCATAAATGTGTTGAACCAAACCTACTACACTCAAGGCAACAGATGCCAAGAGGTTTTGCAGTGCTCTACTATAAGGTGAACTCCGTTTTTTTTGATGATTATAGTAGTGTTATGTATGAGCTATATTTTGGGGATAACGCCCAAGGAAACACCATACTATCGAGTAAAGAGGCTATGTCGCTCATTGAGAAGTATAATCTTACAATAGTACATAATAATAGCGATGGTAAGGTTTGGGAATAGGATATATCATTGCTACAAATAAACCACATATATAATTGAGTATAATAATTTAAATAGTAATAAAAATAAATGATAACAATATTAGCAGAAAAACCGACTTAGGAGTACATAAATTATAGTAATAATAAATATTATTACCCAAAATCCAAATAAAAGTGTTATATTTTCATAAGATAGGATGCATTCGGAAACAATCAAGCGAGCTTGTTTTTCCGCTCAACTTTCACTATCTTTGCCACTGAAATCGAGTCATAAATGGTTAATACTGTTTTTACTGGGATTTTAGTGGTGGCACTTAGGGAGGGATACCCTGAGTGCCTTTTTTATTTTTCAATTTCAAACCATTAAAATTTTAAGTAATATGTTAGTAAGTCAAAAAATCGAATTATCTTATTTTTCATTACAACTTTTGGAGTTCATCTCACAAAATCACCCGCATCTATCGGAAGATTATGATTTTATTAAAATGCGAGGTGATGAGGCAGCAGAGATGTTTGAACTATCTTTGTCTGATAATCACACTCAATCGGAAGCACTTGAATTTGCATACGATTATCTATATAGAGGGCTTAATTTCTCTCTACACAATTTAATCCGTGATGTCCTATGGGATGAGTTGTCTGAGCATATTCCGAATAGGTATGCCGAATTTGCTACTCAAAAATTATATCCCAAGCTAAAACATTTATATAATGTTGATATTAATGAAGCGAATTTAGGTCATTTCGAGAGTGTAGAAGCAGAGAATCTTGACGAAGATGCACTGAGAGAGAGTGTTATAGCAGAAATCAAGAAAATGATAGCTGAGGGCTATGGCATTTAATCGCAAGCAGAAGATGGCGGATAACATAGAGGCTATCCGTCTACTCTTCGAGTTAGATAAATCTAAGCGTGAGGCAACAGCAGACGAGCGTACCATACTCCAAAAATATAGCGGATTTGGTGCGCTTAAATGTATTTTAAACCCTACTAACTCATTAGCGGATATGGTGCATTGGTCTAAATCTGATTTAGAATTATTTCCAAAAACAGTACAGCTGCACGGTATCATCAAGTCTAACACCACGCCCGAAGAGTATAAACAGTATATGGGGAGTTTGAAGAACTCCATCT
>CAYJCU010000017.1:0-27363 GCA_964368765.1 uncultured Rikenellaceae bacterium | reverse complement strand
AATCATAACCCAAGTTTTTGCTCTCTTGTAATAGAGCATACATCTTTGGGGTATCGAATGTACCCAAGGCTATACCATATCTCAAAGCATTGATTAGTTGATAATCATAAGTCAATAGGCTATTCTTATTAATATTAGTCAAACCTTTTGCCTGAATAAGACTATCTAGATTCAAACAAGAGATTGTATCATATATAGTAGTTAATCTCTCTATATCGTACGCTACATTACCATATACCGAATAGTGAAGAGAGTCTACCACATTTATGATATCATTGATGCTACCTGTAGAAAAATGTGGTTTAAAAATATCAATAGCGCAACTCCCCCAATCTGAAACATTATTATTATTTGTTCGGACTAGTGATTGTAATTCAGAACGAGAATATTTATACTCAACAATACTTGTGGCGATATTTTGATTGTAATTATCATATACAGTGTAACTCCATAAATCATCTTCACGCTGATTACCATCTTGACTAAATATTAATCTTCGTGATGTGTCATAAACGTAATATTCCCAATCATTACCTGGCATACGTTTTTCAATACATAAATTACCATGGTATTTGTATAAATAGGCATAGTCAACCAATAAGTCATTATTATCACTTTGAACACCTACAGATAAGCTAGATCCAATCATCGGGGGTAAAACATAATGTAAAAGTTTTCCTGTATTATCATATACATAATATGTATCTAGGTATTCACTCCCACTCTTTACTCTTGACAAAATAACATTACCAAGCATATCCTTAAATTCGTAAGCCACATTCCCATCTTCGTTTGTTAACTTAGTTACAATAAGAGTTCCTGAGACATATTCACATCCCTTTACAAGTTTAGCATTTGTACCAACACCTAACACGCTATACTGAGTACATTTAAGTTCAGTGGTAGTACTGTTGGTTAATGTTTCATGCTTAACATATTTACCACTCCATGCGTTTCCTGCACCATATTCTTTTAGAAGTGTGTTTCGTGGAGAGGATTCATATTGATACTCATTAAACGGCCTTGAGTCATAAGAGTAGATTGATTTAGGAGTTGTAAATGTATTTAACTCTACAAAATTACCATTACCGGTTGAAACTATTGGCAACCAGTTCTTTTTTACTCTGCCAAATTCATCATACTCCTGCATTGTGACAATATCAGCTCTATTAGGAGTGAATTGTTTTGCAACAGTCTGTATTGCACGACCAAAATCATCACTATACTCTATTCGTTCAACATTTGTAGTCAAAGAACCATTATAATTATAGGTCCTTGTTTTTTTGTAGTTAATAGTATTATCCACCTGACTATACGACACGATATTTACACATAACAGTAATAGTGTAATAATATAATATTTATATGTCTTCATAATATTAAATTTATTGGTTCATTTTATAATTATAAGTGTATGATTCGATAATTTTATTATCTTGATCTTTAATGGTTATTAATCTACCAATATTGTCATACTCATAATATGTCTTTTTCCCATTAGGATCAGTAATACTTTCAATACCCCATAGACCATTATATGTGTATGTTGTAATTTGTGACTGCCTAAATTCGCTAGAGTTTCTCAAGGCATCAAGTGTTGCCACATAGCTATTATTTTTTGTTAATGCGCTTTCAAATATATTGCTACCAAGGTTATTTTTGACCATATAATAATCGGCGTTGGTTATCTCTGCTAACAGATACTTACCATTATATCCCCAGATATAAACAGTATATACGTTATCTTTCCTTACTTGTATAATATTGCCTTTGCTGTTTACCATAACACCATCTGCCTGTATATCAATAGAGCCATCACTATTCTCCTGAGTCACTTGTGACTGGTATATTTGGAAGTTATTGCTACTATAATCATATTTAACTGTATTTACTAACACTCCATTAATACTTGTCTTAACCTTTTTAGGTAGTTGCAGAAGATTTTTTGAAATAAAATCATCTGGATCTAAATTTGTATTATCATAAATATCCTCAGGACTTGAATGTGCATAATCAAACTCTTGTAAGATAGTCTTAGTACCATTATTTACTTTAGAAGCAGTAGTCTTAATATTATAATCATCATCATACGTGTAATTTTTCACTGTTGACAGCTGTGAATTTATATCCGTAAAATATTGTGTTTCCGTACTCTGTGTAAGCAATACAGGTTCTGTATATATCTTGTAGTGAACTAAATTAACTATATTATTATAATTTGTACTTTCTGTTGGGGTAATCATTGTCATTATTGCATCAACATATTGATCTGTATTAAGTGAAGAATATACATTTTCAACCTTATTCACTATGATATAACCTCCTGTCTCATTCTCTTTGAATACCTCAACTTTTAATAATCTTCCCCTCTCAGCAATGCGTGAAGACACAGGCTCATAATTACCGTAGTATCTGCCAACTATTCTTCGGCACTTATCATCTAAAAGATTATCATCATAATTAGTATAGTGTTTAACCACCTTACCGTTACCAATTGATAATTCCGTGATCTGAGAGTAAGTTACGGGGCTACCTCCTGAATTATCAGAGATAGGTTTTACTGATTGACTAGAGAAATACTCACAACTTAACAGTTGGTTATGTATGTACGTAGGATCCACCTCATAAGGGGTACAGAATCCGCAAATTTTAAACTCCCCATCTTTAATATTATTTTGACAAGTGGGATTACTGCAATGATAGTTATGCATGATATAATCATAGGCCTGCACATTATGATTTTCCCAATAATACTTTGGTAGGCTATTAAGTATTCCACCACTGTATTCATAATGATTAGAAGAAATTTCTTGACCTGCTTCTGTCATAGTCGTTTCCTTTTTTATTCTTAATCCTCCACCATAGCCATCCTTACTTATAACACCTACTGCATAACCATCATAATTTATCTCAATGTATTTAGAGTATTTATTTAACTCGAATTGATATTCCTTTATACCTCCAGTAGGATATTTTACCCTAACTAACGATTCATATAAAGTATATGTAGTTGGTTTTTTATATATGTAGTAGTTACTATATGTTAGGGAGTTACTTTTGTTATTAACATCTTCCAAATAACTATTATTATTAAAATAACCCCAATGATCTGTTAGGGGTGAAAAATAGTCAGGAAGCTGATTTTCATTATATTCAAAATGATATGGAGGCATTGTTTCTGTAGTTCCACAAGTCGTAAGTGACTTTAACTGCAATCTTTTATCAGGCTCCTCCCTATAATCAAATACATAACTTAATGATTGAGTATTATTGATACTACTTTTTATATCAATTCTATCAATTTCCTTATGAATACCTTCATCATTAGTATTAGCTATTGGCCATAAACCAAAACGAGAAGAAGATCTTAGATGATAATCATATATATTTTCTGAAAGAAATGTAAGATAATCTTTTATATGATCATAATTATAGGTTTTGGCATTAGATTCAGAGTATACAAGTGATATTGTTGTATCATCCAATACAATTGACTTTAAATATTGTGGCTGTATTAGGGAACCTATAAATGTAGAATCATATTTCGCTTGTAAATCTAAAGGATCAAACGTTGAATTACTAACATCTGCAAATTTATCTAACGAATTACGTGATACCAATACACTAAATTCAGCAATATAATCCATAGTTTCATAATTGAATATGGCCGTTTTATTACTAGGAGAAATTATCTTCACAAGATGCCATGTAGAATATATGTCTTCATAAATTTGTGCAAAAAAATCAGATGATACATCTATACCATCTAGACTATTATCGTCATTATTTTCAAATCGTCCAAAATAATATTCGTAACCACTAGGGTCGGTAATCTTAAACCCAGTTATTTTATTATTTTCTACTCGATAATTATATGTGTATTGTGATGTTGTTTTATAAGTATAACCAGGCACAGTAAAATTTTTAATTATTTTAGTTGAAACCTCTATCTTATATCCTGTCATTCCTATAACCACAAATTCACCATCAGCATTCATAATAAACTTACCACTTTGCCCATTAAAATTAAATATGAATTCATCTGGTTCAAAATCTAATTCATTATTATTAAGTATTTTCTTATCAATATCTATGGATAGACCGCTAAAATTATCTTCATCAAAAAAATAATTGTCTTGTAAAAATTTCTCTCTCGCATAAAAATATCCTACTTCCTTATATTCTAATTTGCTATCAGACGCGATAATATCATATTTTTCATCCGGCTTACCTTTAACGATCCGCGTAATCATTCCTCCTGCTTGTAAAGACCAATTTTGTCCTATTATGCCCGGATGAGCGGCCACCTTCACTCCTGTTGCATCATAACTCATAGATAATGGTATTGTTATATCACCCGATTTTAATTCGTACAGTGGGATATTAATATTAAATCCACCGGAATTATCAATCAATTGTGCATTTACATTTGAGGCTAATTGGCCTGCTTCAGGTGTTGCTGAATTAAGATTTTGTTGTGATAAAGCATCCGTGAATGATGCTACAACCATAATAATAGCTAGTATTATCTTAGTTTTCATAACGTTTAAATTTAGGTTGTTAATTTCTACCCGAAGAGAATATTGGTTCTCTTCAGGAAACTTTAAATTTCTATTTTTCTTTGTAAATTAGTATCTTAATATCATACCTTGTATAATGCTAAGACTCTTGGATTGTAACAGTCTTCCTTTTGCCCTACACCTCCTTTCTTAACTCTGTATTACATTTCCAAGGTTGAACATAGGCATATACATAGCTATCAGTATGAAGGCTACTATTGCCCCGACCACAATGATCAGTATCGGTTCTAGCATACTACCCAACTGCTTTAACTCATACTCCAGCTCCTTGCCTATATCTTCGCCCTGTTTCTTTAACATTATATCTAATTTGTTAGTCTCTTCACCTACCCCTAACAACACTATCAGTTTCCTATTGTATATCTTATCATATCGCTCCATAACACTCTTTATCGTCTCGCCTCGTGTGAGTCCTAGTGCAATATCATCGAATGATTTTTGATATGGATATAGAGTTATAATATCTCTTAACATCTCTATCGCCTTTAGTAGCGGCACTCCTGAGCTATAAAGCAAGTGTAACAACACGCAGAAACGCACCTCGATACTCTTTCTGACCATCTTACCTATCACGGGTAGTCGTAGTAGTGTGTTATCCTTTATCTTGCGCACACTATCATCTTTCTCTCGCACCTTGAACCACACTACTACTGGTGCAACAATCAAGAAGATAGTCAATAACCACCACTTAAAATTCTCTGATAGCGCAATCACCATCTTTGTAATTGCAGGCATCTCGCCACCCATTCTACTATATACCTGTTCGAACATAGGTACTATTACAGCCAACATAAATACCATAACAATCACAGCAGCTGTTATAATAATTAGCGGGTAACTAAGAGCATTAACCAATATGCGTTTGCGAGCGATTACACTATTATAATACTCCGACAAAAATAGTAATGAAGCTGCTAGTTGCCCTGTCTGCTCACCTATTCGTATTACTCCACAATCAAGGGGTGAGAAATATCCACAGTCAATCATAGCATCTGCTAGAGTATCGCCTCTGACTACTGATTCGTATAGTGTAGTAAGTATGGCGCACATCTTCTTATCTCTCTCCGAATCTATTAGCATCGTGAAAGCATTATTAAAATCGAGACCTGCCGAGAGGTATGACTCTAACTCAGAGAAGAACATCTCTCGTTTACTATTGGATAATCGGTTTGTCGTCATAATTATATTTATCCTCCTCTTTTATGCTATTTTCTATAATCTTTTTGCCAATATTGGGTTTAGTAGGAAAGTATAGTGTGATATTGTGCGTCTGTACCATAACAGTATCGCTCTCAATGCCATTAACTAACCATAATCCTAGCACCTTTCTCATTATTGTATCTCTATTATCATTTATTATGACAGTTAATACAGAATCCTCTAGGATTAACTCGCTGTGCTCCGCTCTATCTCTTATCAATGATAATGATGAGGTGTAGTTCTGCTTTACACTATCGGCTCTCTCTATTATCCTACTGAGATGCGAATGGCTACTATATAGTTCTGTCTGCTCTTGATATTTTACAAGATGCGTTGTCAATAACCTTTTAACAATATCGACACCACCAAAAGCGGCACTAATAACAACTGTTATTATTAGCATCACAACCATTATCTCTATTAGAGTAGTAGCCCTCATATCATTCTATTCTTGCATTATTGAATATACCTCTTCTTGAGATGTTTCTCCACAATCAAGCAACCCTTGCACCGCCTCTTTGATTGTTGTTATCCCTTGCAGCTTTAAATATTCAGCTACACTGTCCTCGCCATTTTTAATGTGTGCCCTAAGTGTTTCATCTATCGGTATAACCTCATATATTGCCTTCCGACCTTTATATCCTGTATGGTAGCAGTTGTCACATCCTACTGCCTCATAGTATTGTGTATCTTCACTCTTTATTTTACACTCTGGGCATAGCACCCTAATTAGTCGTTGCGCTACACACAACACTAGTGTTCCTGATATAAGATATGGATGTACACCCATATCAATAAGTCTCGACACACTTCCCCATGCACTGTTGGTGTGAATAGTACTTAATATCAGGTGACCCGTTAGCGCGCTACGTATTGCTGTCTGTGCTGTATCCACATCACGTATCTCACCCAGCATTATGATATCTGGATCTTGACGCAAAAATGTACGCAACACACTACCAAAAGAGAGTCCGATATCCTCTTTAAGCTGCACTTGATTTATACCCTCAAGGGTGTACTCAACAGGGTCTTCAATAGTTAGAATATTATTATTCGCCTTATTGAGTAACCTAAGTGTAGCATAGAGTGTAGTGCTCTTACCTGAGCCAGTAGGACCAGTAATCAGAACCATACCGTGAGGATGTGACACACCTCTCACATAATCATCATATTGTCGTTCAGTAAGTCCTAGATTAGCAATATCCAATAGGTGTAGATGTCTTGTTAATAATCTTAGTACCACTTTCTCTCCATATATTGTAGGAAGCGTGGATACACGTACATCAAACTTTATATCTTCTTTATTATAAAGTATACGCCCATCTTGAGGCAATCGTTTTTCAGATATATCAAGATTTGAGATTATCTTAATTTGATTAATAAGTGATGAATAGTTCTGTTTGTCAATAACATATTTTTCCACTAGTTTACCATCAATACGAAACCTTATACGACACCTTCTCTCATAAGGTTCGAAGTGTATATCACTACAATATGACAAATATGCTTGTTCTATTAACTCATGTAAAAAGTTCTGACCCTTATTGATAGTTTTAAGTGTTGATACACTATTATCTGACTCAACACTACCATAATACTTATTAAGCATAGCCAAAAATTCACTATCCTCAACTCTATCTATTACTATTTTTTTCCCAATAATTATATCTAACTCCGTCTCAGCCTGAATATAGTCAATATTCTGTGAGCCGTAGAAATATATTTGTTCGTTATCTTCATTATAAGGGACTATCTTATAATGATGTGCCTCTTTTGAAGACAGAATCTGAAGTATCTCAGTTGTTACCATGCTTTAATCTCTTTTTATTATGTATGTATGTTTATTATTTATAACTATAGAATCACTTTCGATTTGAATTATTTTATATTTATCAATAGAGTCGCCCTGAACTAATCTCTCTAAGTGTCCCATCTTATTTATCAATGCAATGCGTTTATTATTATACTCAACCATCCCTTGATAAGTGAAATCAAAGTGTGGTGCATAATTAAATTGAGTAGCTTTTACATCCTTAAGCTTACTGACAACCATCTTCCTGCGTACTCTTTCAAGGTTAAATGGAGATGGATAGTTAAGCATTAACGTTATCTTAGCATCACTTTTACTGGCAACATTTATTGGTATTTCAACACTTTTTGACTCTTTTGAAGGTGCTAACTCTATAAAAAACTGATAAAATATTGCGCCCCACACTCCAATCACGATTAATATAAGTGGGAGCACCATCTTTTTATTTTTCATTATCACCTCCTCTCTTTTTTATCACTCTCACCACCACGGTGAGTGTTACTTTTCCACTATTAGGCTGCATATCTATACTCTGCGATGTTATGTTCCACCCCTTTGATTCTATTTTTTGCAGACATTTAACTAGAGCCGCATAGCTACCTTCGATAATCACCTCCTCGGTTGTTATTATATAATCGCCTCCTGTTGTAAGCAGTTCATAGCTATCATACCTTACAACCTTCATCTTTAGGTTATAGGCAATATAATCCACAAGACTAATATTTACATCTTGCTTCGGCAATGCTTCACTGCTATTTTGTATCTGTTTATGTTCTAATGCTTTCAGTTCTCTCTCTTTGGCTTTGACCTCTTTCCATAATGAATAGCTCTTGCTAATTGTAAAGCTCCACACTACAATAGGAAGTATTATAACCAATGCTAACAGCTTTATTATGTTTTTATATCTACTCATCTTTATACATTAAAATTCGTTTATGTGATATACTCTTATTTCCCTCTTTGGCTCTTGCGGTAAAGATGAGGTAAAACAGCTCACTTGTCATCTCTTTTATCTCCACCTCTACATCTCCCCATTCGTAGATAAATAGTGTCACTGGCTCCTCTCCTCTCACTAGTGAGTAGCTATCCATCACTCTAGCTAAATCTTGTTGCATCATTAGGTTATCGCCGTTTGGTGGAAATATATAGTTGTAGTTGACAATAGTGTTTATCACCACCGTAAATGCTATCATAAATATTATTGATGAACATATCACCTCAATTAACGATGCTGCTTTTAGTTGATCCATTTTACCACCTCCTTTCTATCACCACACTCCTCTAAAAGTAGTGGATATGCAATATCACCACCATCTAAGAGTGTTGCATTATATAATATGCTTGTATATATACCCTGCCTAGTATATATTGCTAGGTCGCGAATAAAACATTTCCCCGAAATGATGCCGTGCACCTCAGCTGTACCGTCAATATATAGCAGTCCTCTCATTTTTGCCTTTTGATGTTGAACGTAGTTTGCCCTAAGATTGCTTCTATCTGCCTCTGGAGCTACAACAACGATATGTCCGTTAACCTCACTACCCTCCCCAATCTTAACATAACACTGTGTGGTGTCACTTTTAACATATATCCCCGAAGGATAGTTTAAGTGAACATTAGACTCTATGATAACACTATCAGTAGCAAATATCTGTACTTCGCCAACAAAGTTTTCAGGTATCTTTACACTTCTAGCAACAAGAATGGTATCACTAATATCTAGTGGTAACTCAATATCTACAATGCTATTCTCATGAAGTAGAAATAGTGAGTCTACCATATCTGTAACACTAGTTTTAATAGCTGGCAACTCGGTACCTGACTCTATTATATTTTCAACACCTACCCTCTCTCCACTAAAATATTGTGAATTAACTTGATTATATGCTATACCTAGAGGAGAACAGTAAAGTTTTCCAATAATATTAGTAAATGCCGTTAATGATAGAGGTCTATTATTATCATTTACCCACAACGTCAAACTATCTTTGTAACCACTCTCACTACCTATTAGCACACTCTTGCTAATGACTCCTGAGTTGAGAGTTAGAAGCTTATATAACCCATAATCCTCCGCTTTTACACTCACAACATTATCATCATCATCAGGGAATGGATATATGACACTGTCTTGACAAAATGTAGTGTTATGACACAGTATCTCAACCACCGACTCAATATTATAGCGGCTTTGGGTTCTGCTAACCGAATTATAGGAAACGGCATTAAGGTTATCTATTGCTGAAATTAACACCAATAGCATTAGTATCATTACAGTAGATACTATCAAAACCGATGGTAATGCTGCTGCTCTCATAACTATGTTATTTATCGTTTAAAATTACTAAAATCTCGAAAATGGTCTCTTCACTTCTCTTGTCTGCCTCTATCTTTGATATTTTAGCCTCTCTAACAAATTCAAAATCACCTATCCGCTGGGCGAATTTAGCAACATCACCTCCCGATTTTGTTATACCCTTAATAAATACGCTATTTCTCTCTCGTTTTACATCTTTACCCTTACGTAGACGCTCAGTTATTGGGTCTATACTCAAACGCGTTAAAGCGATAGTCATAGGAACAACTGAAGCTATCATATCTGTTATCTGACAATTATATACCTCTCTGCGATTATCTAGCATAGTAAGCAACTGTTTCTGTTCATCACCACTCTTTAGCTCTCTACTTATAACTCTCGAAAGTTGAGATACCTCTATTGTAAGATTGCTGTTCTGCGCTGCTAGACGACTATTAATTACGTAATTTACTGCAACAATAACAAATACAATCAGCAATATGGGCATCTTTAGTTGATTAAATATTGAGATTTGAAGATGGCTACTCTTTATCAATCCACCAATTGTGTAGTAGCTTGAGTAAAACTTTTTAACAGAGCAACTTATCACCGCCTCATTTACCGCTGGTGAAAGGGTAAAGAATAGTGCTTCTGGGTATTGTATCATTACTCTGTCCACATCGCTCTTACGAGCAAAAGTAATTATATCTCCCCTCTGCTGCCATACAATATCAGGATTTGTAGTAATACGCCTTGCTGTTTCATCAACATTTTTAGATAGCACACCTTCACCACTTATGACAACAACACATGGAGCGTATTTTATGTCCGTTGAGTAGCGTTTCTCTCTTTTGTCCAAAAGAATATTTTGAATAACTTCACCCGACACCACATCCAATACCTTAATATTTAGCCTCATAACGATATATTTAGTTTATTTTACTCTCAACTCACGCTTTAACTTTCGTAGCTCCTTCTTTGTATATGGAGTAGATGGCTTATATTTCTCAGATAACTCAACAATATTTTTTGCTCCATCACTGTTTGCAGCCACCACTACATTTTTACCATCAATATTATAGGTTACAGTAGGTTTTATGAATACAGATAACTTTTGTGTCGATCTACTATTAATAGTCTCCCCAAAGAACCACTTTATCACAGGTATTCTAGCAAGAAATGGAAGACCAGATGTGCTTTTCTCATGACTATTACGTTCTATACCTCCAAGTAAAATCATATCCTCACTGCCAACCCTTACAATAGCATCAAACTTACGGGTGGCGATGCCAGGAGGAGCATCACTCTCTACTCTCCCTAAGAACTCACTCTGTTCGATACTTATATCGAGTGTAATTTGATTATCTAAGCTAACATAAGGCACTATCTTAATATCCAAATTCGCCTCTACACTCTTCCATAAATAAGACTCTGACTGTATAGGATTCTGAGTACCTATAATATTATTCTGTGACTCTTTATAATATTGAGTCTCACCACTCATTAATGAAGCCTCATGACCATTGAGAGTCGCTAGTCGAGGCATTGAGCGAAGCTCTATAGTACCCACACTCTCCAATAGTTTAAGGTTAGCATAAAAATTTGACGTTACCTTACCGATATTCACACTGCCAAAACTACCAAAACTATTTATCAAATTATTTATATCAGTTGCACCCCATTGTAGGTTAAAACCACCAGGATTTAATGACACATTAGTAGTAGACGGATTTTCTCCCGTTCCCATAGTAATACCTATCTCGCTTGTCTTATTGCTCTGTGCATCTACGATAATAATCTCCAGCGAAACCATTGGCACACTCTTATCTAATTCTGTTAAAAATCGTTCAACTCTATGTAGAGCCTTTACATTACCACTTAAAATAATTGCATTCTGCTCCTTGTATAGTTTTATTGTTACCTCTCTCTTTAGATCTTGAGGTATAAGCTCTTCGACTAACTCAGCTGAACGACTCCTCATTCTAAATACCAAAACCTCGTTTACTGCACTCTCTTTCCCACTATCCCTGCCAAAAATATATGTACCATTATCAACATAGTAACCAATATCACTACCAATAAGAAGTAGGTTAAGTAGCTCTTTTGTGCTAAGAGATTTTGCTCTTAGTGATGTAGTGTTATTTATAGGGGTAAGAAAAACATAATTCACCTTTAGCTTTCTAGCTAGATCATCTATAACATCACTAATACGCTTATTATTGACATCAATACTAATCATCCCTAAAGAGTCAATAGCAATACCCTTTATACTATTATTGGTGTAGCTAACACCTCTTTTTTGTTCTGTCTCTTTTGTTAAATGCCACATAACTCCGTCACTGTCAAGTGTCAAATCATTAGCAGTAGCTAATGCCAATAGTGCTTTATCTGGCGTAAGATTCTTTACATAGCTATCAATCACAGTGTTATTTAATGGTTTAGAGCACACAACATTTACACCTGTCTTATCGGCGAACTCAGTTATTGCATCAATCAAGGATACTGCTCTTATGTTGTAGCTAACGGTACTGTCCAAACTATTATACTCTACAATAGGGAATGGTTTTATTGGCTCAGGCACAGGCTCTTCACTCAACGAGATGATATTACCAACAACCTCTATTTTTAGGTTAAACTCATTGACAAGAAATAGTATAATATCGGCTATTCTTACATCGTTGAAGTTGCAAGATACCATTTGATTTTCCAATCCTATAATATTTAGGTTGGTACTACTAACTGTAGCTATGGTGTGTAGAAGTTCGGATACAGATACTTTACTAACTGATATATTTACTCGCTTACTGTATATTGAATCTCTCATTACCAAAGAATCGGCCGTTAGGGGCGATGTAATGGTCTGAGAATTTGAGATAGTGAAACAGAAGAGCGATAACAATAATAGTAAGATATGTCTCATAAGCCTGAGTATTATAATTTTGATAAAATATATAACATAAACCCACTGTTGTTACAAGGGGAATAGATAAGTGTCGCTGAAATAGATAACCATACAACGCTGAGAATAGAAATGATACTATAAGAAACACAATAAAGCTGTAAGTATCAAAAGCAGGTGTTAATGCAAACATAAATAGTATATCTCCCTCACCAAAATAGTCTCTCAACTGTGCTCTCTTGTTCCACCTTAACTTAATATAAAAGGCGAGAAAGGTAATTAATAGAGCCACAAAAACTGAATTGATGATAGCATAATGAAAATCCCCACAATATAACTGCATTGCAGCAAATAGTATTAGGGGGACAATATCTATACGATGATAATGTAGATCCGACAACATAAGCCACACTAGTGGCACTACTGCTAACAAAAACATCACATTAATCTTTTATTGTCTCTTTGATCTCTTTATCTTGATTGACCTCCCACACATTAAAGACACCATCGCCATCAAAATCGGTAACGGACGTAGCTCGTATAATGAACTCGTTAGATGTCGCCTCAACGATCTCAATTAGATAGTTTGCAGCTCCGCCATCAGTAACCAATTTAGACTGTTCAAAACCTAGCTCATCAATATCCATTGCATATTTTGAGTGGGTGTAGAAATAGCTCTTCTGAAGAGAGTAGATAAAGTTAAGTTGTTGTTGAGCCTCGGTACTCTTAGCCTTAGAAATAAGTGGCATAAGATTAGGCAAGGCAATAAGCACTAGAATACCAATAATAACTAGTACAACTAATAATTCTGGTAGTGAAAACGCTCGTAATACCCCATTGTTTAGGTAATCTTTCTTCATAAAATACTGTTTGTGATTTAAATAATAACACAAAATTTATGTGTCTATAAATAGGTTCTCGAAAAAACTAAAACACCTAAAGGTTAAAAAAATATTTCTAGTTTTTTTTTATAAGAATCTAATAATATTGCCAAAGTCCGCCAAACCTTGCCTGAGTATGACATGATGTTACATATTGATATCATATCAAAACTTACAACATACCTTTGTATCATCGAAAACATATTTCAAATTTAAATATATTATTATGCGAAAAGAATTTAAAGATGATAGTGTTCTTCTTGTTGAGACACCAGAGCATGACACCCTACGTGTTGTTACGGGGTTGGATATTGATGGTAACCTAAAGACCACAGCCCCTAAGCAGAAGAACGAAAAAGATTTTATGAAGATAGATAAGCACGGTAATGTGCTGGATAACTTCTTTACCAATTTTATGCGACAGGTGAAGGACCCCTCCCGATTCAACTTCTTCGATGCGCCAGCAATAGGTATTGAGCGAAGTTCCGCCTTTGTGCAGCAAATGCTTGATAATCGTGAAGACCCTCCCTGCTTTGCATTTCTTGAAAGTGCTAAGATTATCCCTCTTGATTATGTGGATAAAACAAAAATAATTGCCCTCCCTGAGAGGATGGCAGATGTAGAACAAATAAAACAAACAGAAATGAATCAAAAAAATGAGTACAAGCCCCTTGATGCCGAGCGTATCGACTGGGCACAATTTGAGAAACTTGGTATCAAGCGTGACACCCTAGAGAAAAGCGGAGCACTTGAACAGATGCTTAATTATCGCAAGAGTCCTAACCTAATGGATATTACTGCACAGCTTGGCGACACTACAATACGCACTCAAGCACGCTTATCACTACGTGAGAATGAGCAAGGGGCGATTGTTCCCGTGTTGCACGCCATCCGTAAAGAACCACAGCTTGATAGACCATTTTATGGTCACACCTTTACCAATGAAGATAAAGCATCTCTTCGAGAAACAGGTAATCTTGGGCGTATTGTGGAGCTTACTAATCGCACTACTGGTGAAGTAATTCCATCATTAGTAAGTATTGACAAGCAGACTAATGAGTTGGTGACACAACGAGCCGACAAAGTAAAGATACCAAACGAGATAAAGGGCGTAACCCTTGACGACAAGCAGAAACAACAGCTATCTGAGGGTAAAGCAGTATATATTGAGGGTATGACAGCAAAGAGCGGTAAGACCTTTGATGCCTTTGTACAGTATAACGCCGATAAGCGAGGGATTGAGTTTAGGTTTGATGAGACTAAGCAACAACAATCACACACACAGACCACTAAGCAGGGCGAAGAGGTACGCATCCCTAATAAGTTAGGAGGTGTGGAGCTAACCGATAAACAACAAGACAAACTACGTGAGGGCGGTACTATCTACGTGCAAGGCCTAAAAGATAAGCAGGGGCAGGAGTATAACGCCTATGTAAAGATAAACCCCGAAGAGGGCAAATTAGATTTCTATAAATGGAACCCTGACAAGGCTAAGAGCAAGGAGATAACTCCCGACAATAAGTCTACTACTCAGGTAGCAGTAAACTCGGAGGGCAAGACCAACGAGGCGACAAAACACCAAAACGAACCTCTAAAGCAGGAGCAACAACAGCCACGACAGAGGTCAAGAGGGATGAAGATGTAAACCACTAAAATCAAAAAGTAATGACAAAAGTAATAATAGCAGAAAAACCAAGCGTGGCACGTGAGATAGCATCTATTGTAGGAGCTACCACCAAAGCTGATGGATATATTTATGGTAACGGATATAGCGTTACGTGGGCATTGGGGCATTTAGTGCAATTAGCGATGCCCGAGAGTTATGGAGCAATAGGTTTTAGGCGTGAGCATCTGCCTATAACTCCAGAGAGTTTTAAACTGACACCACGACAGGTGAGGAGTGATAAAGGGTACAAGGATGATATAGGAGCTGTCAAGCAACTACGAATTATCAAAAAACTCTTTGATAGTTGCTCTTCTATCATCGTAGCCACCGATGCAGGGCGTGAGGGTGAGTTGATATTTAGATTTATATACCACTATTTAGGGTGTAATAAACCCTTTCAGAGATTATGGATTTCATCTCTTACCGATACTGCCATACGTGAGGGGCTAAATAACATAAAAGATGGAGCGCACTATGATAACCTTTATCTAAGTGCTAAAGCACGTAGCGAAGCCGACTGGTTAATCGGTATCAACGCCACACAAGCACTATCCGTAGCAGCTAGTGAAGGAGTCTACTCATTAGGGCGAGTGCAGACCCCTACACTTATGATGGTGTGTAGTCGCTATCTTGAAAACCGAGATTTTAAATCTGTTCCATATTGGCAGGTGAGCGCGACTATTGAAAAAGATGGTGTTTCGTTATCATTGTTATCTGAGGAGAAATTTACTACTAAGGGGCAAGCTGATGAAGTGTCGTGGCAATTGATGGATAGTGGAAGACTAACTATCGAAACAATAACCACTAAGCAGGTGACAGAGCAACCACCACTACTCTACGACCTCACCACACTGCAAAAAGATATGAATAAGACGCACGGTTTTTCGGCAGACAAAACACTATCTTTGGCACAGAAACTATACGAGGCAAAATATATCACCTATCCACGTACAGGTAGCCGATATATTTCTGAGGATATGGTATCTATGTTATCTGTGGAGGTACTAAACCGCAACTGTATTGATGGTAGCAAGGTAACAGACCACCACGCAATATTACCAACATCAAACACACCTCATAACCTTTCAGCAGATGAACAAAGCGTATATGATGCCATCGTAAAACGTATGGAAGAGGCATTCTTAGAGCCGTGTATTAAGGAGACAACGACTATTACAGCAGAGGGATTTAGTGCCACTTCTACAATAATTAAGATAGCAGGCTGGCGAAAAAAGAGCAATGACGAAATAGTGAAACTACCACAACTGCAAGAGGGCGAAAGTGTAAATGTTATCAGTGGCGAGGTATTACAAAAGAGCACCAAACCAAAAGCTATACACACTGAAAGTTCACTACTATCAGCGATGGAGAGTGCAGGAAAAGAGCTTGACAACGAGGAGGAACGCAGAGCGATGAAAGAGTGCGGTATCGGTACCCCTGCCACAAGGGCATCTATCATCGAGACACTATTTGCACGTTGTTATATCATACGTGAGGGGCGTAAACTTATCCCCACCGAAAAGGGATTAGCTGTGTATAATATAGTAAAAGATAAAAAGGTTGCAGATATACAGATGACGGGTATGTGGGAAGATGCACTATCTAAAATAGAACGTGGTGAGATGGTCGCCAACACTTTTTCAGAAGGTATCAAGATACTTACAGCACAAATAACACGTGAACTATTAGAGGTAAAAATAGCCACCACCAAAGCGCAAGAGTGCACCTGCCCCAAGTGCGGCAAGACATCTGTTACGCTATACTCAAAGATAGCAAAGTGTAAAGAGTGTGATTTTGTGGTATTCCGCACCATAAGCGAAAAATATATATCCGATAACTCTATAAAAGAGCTACTAACACAAAAAGAGACATCTATTATCAAAGGATTTAAGAGCAAAGCGGGTAAACGCTTTGATGCTAAACTATTTCTTGATGATAATAACTTAGTAAAATTCAAATTTTCTGATAGGAAAAAGTAATTAGTAAAAAAATTATTACTATCTTTACCACTGAAATCGAGTCATAAATGGTTTTACTGTTTTTACTTGGATTTTAGTGGTGGTGCTTATCGGGGACGGTAAGCACCTTTTTTCTATCCCTAATTTCCAATAAACATTATGAAACGAAGCATTAATTTATAATAATAAATTCACCCACAGGTGATTATTATAAATTTGTGTCTGAGTTACATACGACAAATGAAAAACAAATTATAAACGTATGAAACCAGATATTGAACGAGACCCAATAGGGTTCTCATATTATCAGCTCTCGCTATTATCATTCCTTGAAGAGAGCCATCCTGAACGACTATCACATAAAATATTTATAAAAGATAGAGCCATAGCAGCAGCACAAGCCTATGCTGAAGCGTTCGACAGCGGATTTAACCCTAACGAGTGCTTAGAGATAGCTATGAAGAGGCTATATAAAGGCTTACACTTCTCTAAGCACGACACAATAGTAAATATATTATGGAACGAGTTTACAAAAGAGGTAGACCCCGAAGAGGCTAAATCGTTAGCCATAAACCTATATCCACTACTAAAACCACATTTCAAAAAATATGATATAGATGATGATTTTGGATACTCGTCAGAGTTTGAATCATTGCGCACAGAGCTAATAGGTGTTTTACAACTAAAACTAGAGGAAGATGGCAAGTTATAACCGCAAAGCCCATCTTCAGGCAAATATCGAGGCGATAAAAGTAGCTTTTACACTCGATAAGGAGAAACGCAGTGCAACACCCGAAGAGATTGACACCCTTAAACAATACTCAGGGTTTGGAGGTCTTAAATGTATTCTTAACCCTGCAAATAATCTTGCAGATGTAGATAAATGTAATAAATCGGAGTTAAATTTGTTCCCTCTTATTATGGACCTGCACAGCACCATTAAAACCAATAGCGATAATGATGTGCAATATAGAGGCTATATGCAGAGCCTAAAGAACTCTGTACTCACAGCCTTCTACACCCCTAAAGAGGTGGTGGATGCTATCACATCATCACTTCACGTTGCAGGAATAGCTCCTAAACGTATGCTTGAACCATCGGCAGGGATTGGGGAGTTTGTATCATCTCTAAAAACTATTGGTTCAGAAAATAGCACTGTGCATAGCTATGAGAAAGATAAGCTAACAGGGCTAATATTGCGTGCCCTACACCCCGATGCTAAGGTGCGTGTAGCGGGGTTTGAGGAGATAAACAAACAGTTTAACAACTATTTTGATGTGGTATCATCTAATATTCCCTTTGGTGATGTGGCGGTGTTCGACCCTGCATTTATTGGAGATAGTGAGCCAGCACGTAAGATGGCACGTGGTGCGCTGCATAACTATTTCTTTGTGAAAGGTATCGACACACTACGTGAGGGCGGTCTTTTAGCTTTTATCACCTCGCAAGGGGTTATGAACTCGCTCACTAATAAGCCTGTGCGTGAGTGGTTGATGAATAATAGTAATCTTGTCTCGGCTGTGCGACTACCTAACAACCTATTTTCAGAAAATGCAGGTACTGATGTGGGTAGCGACCTAATAATATTACAAAAGAACACTCAAAAGCAAGAGCTAACACCCGACGAGAAACGATTTATCGAAACGGCACAACGCCCGAGTGGTGTTGTGTGGAATAGTTATTTCCGTAATATGGCGCAAATAGTACAGACAGAGTGGAAACAAGACACAGACCCCTACGGTAAGCCAGCCATCACATTTAAGCATAGTGGAGGCGTTGAGGGGATAGCCGAGAGCATAAAGCAGATTGTAAAAGCTGATTTTGCTAAGAGACTATCACTAGAGCTATATAATCAGAGTGCCCCAAAGATAACTATTCCTCAATCAGTAGAACCATCACAAGTGACAGCAGTAAATCTATTTGGGGAGATAACAGAACAGACAAAGCCCAAGAGACGCACACCAAGACTAAAGGCTGAATCAATAAAACCTGAGCAACTAAAACCTGAAGTAGACCTACAACCACGTGAGTATAGTGGCAATATGGCACATACTAAAGAGGGCTCTTTGGTGGCAATGGATAATCAAGTAGGAATATATAAACGTAACGAGGAGCGTGAAGAGATGCTATTTCACCCTATTGATCTGCCTGAAGAGACACTACAAAAGACACTTAAATATATAGAGCTACGTGATAACTATCATAGATTATACGACTATGAGGCGGAGCGTAGAGAGGTAAACGAGCCACTACGCAAAGAGCTAAACGATAGTTATGATAGTTTTACAAAAAAATATGGAGAGCTAAACAGTCGTAAGAATAACGACCTCATACTTATGGATGTTGGAGGGCGTGAGGTGCTGTTTCTTGAACGTAAGGTGGATGGTGCAACAGTAAAGGCAGACATTTTTACTCAACCAGTAGCATTTAACATCAACGAGACCACAGAGGTAGCGAGTGCAGAAGAGGCTCTCTCGGCATCGCTGAATAAGTTTGGAAAGGTAGATTTTGACTATATGACATCACTACTGCCCAATAGCTCTACCGAAGAGCTAAAGACAGAGTTAGAAAATAGAATATACTACAACCCTCTATCGCAGGAGTATGAGATAAGCGAAAAATTTATTGCAGGTAATGTGGTAGCTAAGGCGGAGATGATAGAAAATTTTCTGCTAAATAATCCTGATGATATACCAGCGCAACAATCACTAAAGATATTGCGTGATGCTATACCTACCCCTATTCCCTTTGCGGAGCTTGATTTTAACTTTGGCGAGAGGTGGATACCTACAAATGTTTATTCTAAATTTGCATCTCACATATTTGATGTACCAACAACAATTGCATATAACTCTAGTGCCGACGAGTTTAGTGTTAAGGCAAGCGGTTATAGTGCGCAGATATATGATAAATATAATGTAAATAGTGAAAGCCGTAGTTTTAATGGTCTTGCATTGATGAAACACGCTCTACATAACACTACTCCCGACATCACAAAGAAAATAAAGCGAGGAGATACAGAAGTAAAGGTACGTGACTCGGAGGCGATACAGCTTGCTAACTCAAAGATTGATGATATGCGTGGTGGCTTCGTGGAGTGGCTTAATAACCAATCGCCCGAATTTAAGGAGCGTATGGAGAAACTATATAATAATAAGTTTAACTGTTTCGTGCGTCCTAAGTTCAACGGAGGGCATCAATCATTCCCCGACCTTGACCTTAAAGCGTTAGGTATTCCCGACCTATATCAGAGTCAAAAGGATGCTATTTGGATGCTAAAAATGAATGGTGGGGGCATCTGTGACCACCAAGTCGGCGCAGGTAAAACGCTGATAATGTGCGTTGCAGCTTATGAGATGAAGCGTTTAGGACTAGCCAACAAACCGATGATACTCGCAATGAAAGCCAACGTGCACGAGATAGCAAATACCTTCACTACTGCCTATCCAAATGCTAAGATATTAGCACCAGGCAAGAACGATTTTACTCCCGACAAACGTGAACGTATCTTTAACGACATAAAGAATAATAATTGGGATTGTATAATATTAACACACGACCAATTTGGAATGATACCTCAATCACCAGAGGTGCAACGTTCAATATTGCAAAAAGAGCTTGACAGCGTAGAAGAGAACCTTGAACTGTTACGCTCGCAAGGGAAAGATATATCGAGGGGGATGCTAAAAGGGTTACAAAAACGACAAATGAACCTAGAGGCAAAGCTCGATGAGATAGCATATAAGATGGAGAATAGGCGTGATGATGTGGCAGATTTTAAGACAATGGGCATAGACCACCTACTCGTGGATGAGAGCCATCAATTTAAAAACCTCCTTTTCACAACCCGACACGATAGGGTCTCAGGATTAGGAAACCCCGATGGTAGCCAACGAGCACTTAATATGTTATATGCCTTACGTACAATGCAAGAGGAGAAACAACGTGACCTTTGCGCCACATTCCTCTCAGGTACTACCATTAGCAATTCATTAACAGAGCTATATCTGTTATTCAAATACCTGCGCCCAAAGGCATTAGAGGAGCAAAATATTAAAACTTTTGATGCGTGGGCAGCGATATTTGCTAAGAAGACTACTGATTATGAGTTCTCAATAACCAACGAGATAGTGCAGAAGGAGCGTTTCAGATATTTTATTAAAGTGCCTGAGTTGGCAGCTTTTTACTCAGAGATAACAGATTATCGTACTGCAAAAGATATTGGAATAGACCGCCCCGAAAAGCGTGAGATAATGCACAGCATACCACCTACACCACAGCAGGAGGAGTTTATCCAAAAATTAGTAGCCTTTGCTAAGAATGGAGACGCTACAATTCTTGGGCGTGCACCACTATCCGAAAAGGAGGAGAAAGCGAAGATGCTTATTGCCACTGATTATGCTCGTAAGATGTCGCTTGACCTACGTATGATTGATAAGAATAAGTATGAAGACCATATCGACAATAAGGCATCACATTGTGCAGCAAAGATTGCTGAGTACTACTATAAATATGATATGCAGCGAGGGACTCAATTTGTATTTTCGGACTTAGGAACATATAAGCCTGGCGAATGGAATCCATATAGTGAGATAAAGCGTAAACTAATTGAAGATCATAACATACCAGCTCACGAGATACGTTTCATACAAGAGGCAAAGACAGACAAGGCACGTAGGGCAATGATTGATGGGATGAACGAGGGAAATATACGAGTAATATTTGGCTCTACATCTATGTTAGGAACAGGCGTAAATGCTCAAAAACGTGCAGTAGCTATCCATAACTTGGATACGCCGTGGCGTCCTTCTGACCTTGAGCAGCGGGAGGGAAGAGCAATAAGAAAAGGGAACGAAGTAGCGAAGTTATACGCTGATAATAAGGTAGATGTAATAATATATGCAGTAGAAAAATCGCTTGATGGGTATAAGTTTAACCTACTTCATAATAAGCAGCTATTCATCGACCAGTTAAAGAATAATCGTATGGGTAGCCGTACTATTGATGAGGGTTCAATGGATGAGCAATCGGGTATGAACTTTTCGGAATATGTGGCTATTCTCTCAGGTAACACAGACCTACTTGAAAAGGCTAAGATAGAGAAGAAGATAGCAGCACTGGAGAGTGAGAAACAGTCGTTTGCGAGAGGTAAATGGCAATCAGAGGTAAAGTATAATAGTATCATCACACATATTGACAGCACCAAAGAGCTAATAGCCTGCATAACAGACGATATGACTAAGTTTAACAGTGCACTACAACGAGACAGTGACGGCAACAGACTAAACCCCATACAGCTAAAAGGCGTAGAGGGAAGCGACCCAAAAGATATAGGGGCAAAGCTCGCTGAGATAAACGAGAAAGCACGCACACAAGGGCACGACATAGAGATAGGTTCACTATATGGCTTTAGGATTGTGGTAAAGACTGAGAGTTCTAATAAAGAGCTATTTGATATGACACAAAATAAGTTCTGTATTATTGGGGGCAGTGGCATCCGCTATACCTATAATAATGGTAACATAGCCAGCGACCCACATCTAGCGTCAATGAACTTTATGAATGCACTCGACAAAATGCCATCATTAATAGAGCGTTATGAGGCGGATTTAAATAAATACACGGCAGACATACCAGTATTGCAAGAGATAATAAACGGCACGTGGAAGCGTGAAGATGAGTTAAAAGGACTAAAAACGGAGCTACAAACCTTAGACAGGCAGATACAGCTATCCTTAAAACCAATAGACCAAACCGACTGCAAAAATGAGGTGATAGACACAGTGGCAGTAGATGTAACAAACACCCCAGTCACCAAAATCTCAGTTCTCGACCCGCCAACAATGGCTATCCCCATCGTTGCCAAAGTTAGCGACCCTAAGCTCAAGATAGGAGTTAGAATGTAACTTATTCATTTGATACTAGCTATTTACACGGAGAATAACGGATTTACTCAAAGACTATATCTTATATATGGAACAAATAATATTGTAATATTAACTTTTTTGTATACCTTTGTGGGGTATATAGTGTGTGGGAACTAAAGTGTGTTAGTATTATAATGAAGAAAGGAAAAGTAAATGATAAATATTTTAGATGTGCTGGTAAAGATGTTAGCTTAGAAGAGTTATATTTGACTCTCTATGGTCGATTATGCATATATTCACTACACATAACTGGGGATAAGAAGTTGTCGGAGGATGTTGTTTCTGAAAGTTTTTACAATATAATATCAAAAGTCCAGTCTGGCGTGCAAATAGAAAATGCCGATAGATATTTATATGGCATTGTGAGAAATCTTTCATTAAAAAGTATGCAGCATTATTCTAAATTTGAACAACTAGCACTTGATAAAATTATAGATGAGGAAGAATATGAAGAGAACTCTCATTTTGAGAGTAAATTATGGGATTTAGTAGATAATTTACCGGAAAAATGTAGGGAGATCTTTATAATGAATAAAAAACATAATAAGAAAATTGATGATATAGCAATTGAGCTTAATGTATCTAGTAAGACTGTTGCGAATCAGCTATATATAGCTAAAACAAAATTACGAAAACTTTTATCAAGTACTGATATAGTATATTTATTAATATTTTTTACTCAAATATCTTTATGTACATTAATTATTTTTGGAACATATATATAGATGCTAATTAAGATTATGATGAAATATTGTTTTATGTGTGTTTTAATCATCTTATCATCGTGTAGTTTTGAGTATGAACTGGATAATGTTAATGATTTTAAACCCAAGATCATTGTTAACTCTCTTATCTCACCTGAAAATGCGATTGATTTTAATCTTGGGTGGAGTAAACATTACGCTATGACTGAATATCCAGATACTGTTATTAAAGGAAATTATACTATTATTGAAGATGGTATTGTTGTTTGCGATGGTATTATAGAAAATAAAGGGTATGTGGGTACTTCATATATACCTAAATCAGGCAGCACATACCAACTTTCTTTAAATATAGATGGGTATGGGTTAGTATCAGCAACTACATATATCCCGCATGCTGGTAACGCAACGGGTAATTATGACGGAATAAATTTTTTATTAGATGATAATTTATCATCAATTTATCACTTTAGTATTAATAAAGTTAGCTATGCGGAATCACTAAAAAGTGTATGGTTCAGAATTCAGGGAGGATACTCAAGCAATACAAATGATAACTATATCTATCCTATTGGCTTCTATGAGTATATATATAGTGACAATAAATACATTGATGATTTTAATTCTGAGAATGCAATAAATGGATTTGATGATCAGTATATTGAAAAGTATCGGTACGCAACATGTTATCAATCACTATTTAGACTGCCATTTTATCAAATTAATAACTCACTTCCAATACATATGTCTTATCGTATGCCCAATAGTATACGAAGTAATTTTCCTCCCTTTGATGATATTTTATTAAAACAAGTTCGTATAAAAGTAATGTATCCATCAGACGAATATGACAATTACAAGAAAAATTTTACACAACAAATTAATTCGATTTATAATCCCGAATTCCCTTTTTTCTCAGATGAGGTACATATATTCTCAAATATTAATAATGGATTGGGTATATTTGCTGGGTATAATGTATGTAATGTAGATTTACTTATAGATTAATGTGTTTATTATTAAATTAAATATTATATAGGTATTAATAATTCTATTGATATAAGTTATCAATATATGACTTAAAATAATTTTGATGTATGAAAAAGAAAAATATTAGAAAGAGCGTTGAATTTGTAATAAACAACTACGAGCAGGATATCTTTGATGGAAAGAAGGCCTATGAAGCTTATGTTGCAAAAAATGGTATTTTACGAATTCCAAATAAACAGAATAAGAGATTGAATTTAAAAGTTATATCATTTGTTGCAGCATCTATTACAGCTATAGCTTTTATCTTACTAAGCGTAATAAATAATGATATCCATGTAGTAAGTATGGATAAAAAAATCGAAGTTATTATGCCTGATAGTTCAAAGATAGTACTATATCCTAACTCTTCAATTAGTTATAATAAAAATAGTTATATAACAAAAGAGCGAATAATAACTATTGATAGTGGAAAAGTATATTTTGATGTAAAGGAGAATACCAATAAAGCATTTATAGTTGAATGTGACAGATCCACAACAATGGTTACAGGAACATCTTTCCAGATTTCCCAAAATAGTAATGGTGTGTCTATCTATGTTGAGACGGGAAGTGTAGATTTTTCACATAAAGAGAGTGGAAAATATCTATCATTAACGAAAGGTATGTCAGCACTATTACCGAATGAATTAGAGACTCCACAAATAATAAATGAACCGTTACCTAATCCACTAGTTTGGGTTACAGGTGTATTCATATATAAAAATACTCCATTATCAATAGTGGCTATGGAGCTTTCCAAATATTACGGTGTAAATATCAGAATAGATAATAATGAGCATGTCTTAACCGCCGAATTTAAGGATAATGAATTAAATGAAATTATAGATGTCATAGAAACGGTGTTCAATATTAATGTTTATGTAAATGAATAAGTTTATATTTTTGTTGCTACTTTTCACTTTTGTCAATACCTCACTGCGTGCACAGAGAAATGTTCTTGAAGGAATTGAAATGATTAGAGAGTATCACAATATAAGCTTTGCTTACGATGCAAGTTTAAGCCTAGATATTATTTACAATGGAAGTAAATTAAAAGGTAAAGACTTGGAGGCTGATTTAAACCAGTTGTTTAGTTCAACTAATATTTCATACACAATCAAAAAATCTCATATTGTACTTACAGAAATTAAATATTTCACTGTAAAGGGAGTTGTTAAAGATAAAGATAGTGGGAGACCATTGATAGGAGCAACAATAATTAACTCTAATAACAACGGGGTGTATAGTGAGAATGGCGGAGTATACACATTTCTCACAAAAGATACGTTGATAACTATTGAGTGTAGTTATACGGGCTATAAGTCAATAGAGCATGAGTTAGTTGTGGGTTCTGATACAACAATTAATTTCAATCTTGAATTGCTTTATAGAGACATTGATATTGTTGTTGAGAAAAAGTCAGATATAATGAATGACAATATAAAATATTTAAGTAATATTAATCAAGATGGCTCTCAGCTAATACAAAGTGAAGATATGCGGTATCTTCCATCTTTGGGAGGGATACATGATGTTATTAAATACTTACAAATCATCCCTGGTGTATCTTTTGGTAGAGACGCTTCTTCAGATCTTGTTATTCGAGGTGGAAGTGTTGATCAAACACTTGTATTACTTGATGGTGTCCCTGTATATAATCAATCTCATGCTTTCGGATACGCCTCTATTTTTGCTGGAGAAACAATAGAGTCAATAGAATTAAATAAGGGATACATACATCCTCAATACGGTGGTCGACTCTCTGGTGTTGTTAATATGAAAATGCGAGATGGTAATAAAAGTGAACATAGTCAGATTATACAGGTTGGATTAACTACCATATCGTTAGGAGCTGAAGGTCCGATTAATTGCGGGAAAGGTTCGTATTTAGTATCAGGAAGAATATGTCCTCTAGGTTATTCTAATATATCATCAATCAATAACAGTATTATCCCTGCTGTAAATTTCCATGATATAACAGGGCGATTTTATTATAGTTTCAACAATAATAATCAGATAGTCTTAAGCATATATTCTGGCAGAGATATATTCGAGCTACAAGATGAGTTTAGCAGTAATTTAGATAGTGAGTTGATTACAACTCAAAAATATGGTATTAGCTGGGGTAATAGCCTTGCTTCATTGCAACTTAAAAGTATATTATCGACTAAACTGGAAATGAGTAATATGATATATGGTTCTTTATTACAGAATCAAAATATGACAGAGATGTATAATAGTGTTAATTCTCAAATATCCTTAAAAAAAAACGCATCGATTACTGATATTGGGTATAAAATAAAATTTGATTATAGGATAAATGATAATCACTCTTTAGATTATGGAGGCGATATTGTTTTTATGCAGTTTTCTCCACAAAACACTATTTACGAATCTAATTATATTAAGACTG
>CAYJCU010000016.1:0-30921 GCA_964368765.1 uncultured Rikenellaceae bacterium | reverse complement strand
GGTAGATATGACGTGCATAAATTCAATCCTCAGGTTCGCCGGACACTACTAATATAAAATAGTTATTTTGATATCATTATATGATGTTTGTAATTTGAGCAACTAGCTCTTCAAGAAATAGTTTATCCACCTCGTCAAAATCAGCAATATCTTTGCTGTCAATATCAAGCACTCCCCACACTGCTCCTGCTCTATTGTAGATAGGTACAACTATCTCACTTCGAGATAGAGAACTACATGCTATATGACCAGGAAATAGCTCCACATCATCGACAATAAGTGTCTCTCCTGTCGCAAAAACAGTACCGCACACACCTTTACCCTTACGTATTCGGGTACATGCCAAAGGCCCTTGAAAAGGGCCTAAAACTAGTATATCATCACTCTCTGCTATATAGAACCCAACCCAGAAGAGATTAAATGCCTCTTTTAATATAGCTGATATATTGGCTAGGTTAGCTATAATATTAGTTTCTCCAGCAGTTATTGCCTCTATTTGAGGCAGTATAGCACTATATATCTCACTCCTATCGGCGGTATCGGGTATAATTAGATTCTCGGACATATTATTTAAGCATCTATGCGTGCATATTTAGCATTTGTCTCAATAAACTCACGACGTGATGCAACATCATCTCCCATAAGTGTTGAGAAAATATGATCTGCCTCAGCTGCATTCTCTATTGTAACCTGCTTAAGCATACGATTCTCTGGATCCATTGTAGTACTCCATAACTGCTCAGGATTCATCTCTCCTAGACCCTTATAACGCTGTATATGTGTTCCCTTAGTACCAAACTCTTCCATAACCTCGTCTTTATCTCTCTCACTCCAGCAGTATCTCTTTTGTTTTCCTTTTGAAACTAAATATAGTGGTGCCATAGCGATATATACGTGTCCACGCTGAATAAGTTCGTTCATGTGACGGAAGAAGAAGGTAAGTACAAGTGTTGTGATGTGACTACCATCAACATCAGCATCGGTCATGATTATAACCTTATTATAGCGAATATTAGTAAGGTTAAGTGCCTTGCTATCCTCTTCTGTTCCTATTGTAACACCTAGGGCAGTAAATATGTTGCGTATCTCCTCATTATCAAAAATACGGTGATCCATAGCCTTCTCAACATTTAAGATTTTACCCTTTAGCGGTAAAACAGCTTGAAACTCTCTATCACGTCCACTCTTAGCACTACCACCTGCAGAGTCTCCCTCCACGATATAAATCTCTGTACGATCTCTATCTTTAGATGAACAGTCTGTTAGTTTACCTGGTAAGCGTGATGATGTTAGTACTGATTTACGTTGTACTAAATCTCTCGCTTTACGTGCTGCATGACGTGCCTGAGCGGCTAAAATAACCTTTTGTACTATTGTGCGTGCATCCTTAGGATTCTCCTCTAGGAAATTTTTAAGTGCCTCAGAAACTGCACTATCAACAGCTCCTGCAACCTCACCATTACCTAGCTTAGTCTTGGTTTGTCCTTCAAACTGAGGCTCAGCAACCTTAACAGATAATACAGCTGTTAACCCCTCACGGAAATCATCGCCGTTAATATCAAATTTAAGTTTTGATAACATACCACTATCCTCAGCATACTTTTTAAGAGTACGAGTAAGAGCACGGCGGAAACCAGTTAAGTGGCTACCTCCCTCAATAGTATTAATGTTGTTTACATAAGTGTGAACATTCTCTGTATATGAATCGTTATATTGAATAGCAATCTCAACAGGTACATCTTCACGTTCTCCCTCCCAATATATTACATTATCTATTATTGATGGACGATTAGAGTCTAAGTATTTAACAAACTCCTTTAATCCAGCCTCAGAGTGGTAAGTCTCGCTTAGGTACGATCCATCCTCAGCAACCTCTCTTTTATCTGTAAGAGTTAGTTTAATACCTTTATTAAGGAATGCTAATTCACGCAGACGTGCAGATAAAATGCTAAAACTATACTCAGTAGTAGTTGTAAATATAGTGTCGTCTGGCTTAAAACTTATCTCTGTACCAGTTGTTTTGGTATCCCCGATAATCATCACTTTAGATGTAGGAGCACCTTTAGAGTAATTTTGTTGGAATATTTTACCATCACGGCATATAGTAGCTGTTAAATCTACCGACAGGGCATTAACACACGAAACACCCACACCATGAAGACCTCCCGATACTTTATACGAGCCCTTATCAAACTTACCCCCAGCATGTAGAACCGTTAAAACAACCTCAAGAGCTGAACGTTTCTCTTTCTCATGATAATCAGTAGGAATACCTCTACCATTATCTTTAACCGTAATAGAGTTATCTTCATTAATAAATACCTCGATGTCGGTACAGTAACCTGCTAAAGCCTCGTCAATAGAGTTATCTACAACCTCATAAACAAGGTGATGAAGACCTTTTGGCCCTACATCTCCTATATACATCGCAGGACGCTTACGAACAGCCTCTAATCCCTCTAATACCTGAATACTACTTGCCGAGTAACCCCCATTACTTTCAGGAGTTGTTCCATCAACAACATCAAACTCTTCTGCCATATCTTTAACTATATTTATCTTGTTTTTTTATATAAATCTGTATGATAATAAATTTTATCATCGAACCTACAAATTTAATGATAATATAGCACATTAACAAATATTTAGGCGTAAAAACACAAAAAAAAGACCAACAAAAATTGTTGATCTTTTTTGAGTTATAATCAGTTATGATTAGTCGTTTAGAGAGAAACGCTTGTATGCAATAACAGTAGCATCTGCGTTATCTTGGCGGATAAGTTCTCCACAAGTAATCTTGTTATTTTTAACAAGAGCTTGGTTAAGAATAGTGTTCTCTTTGATATACTTAGCAACCTTACCTTGAGCAATTTTCTCAAGCATGTTCTCTGGCTTACCCTCTTGACGAGCTTGCTCCATACCAATCTCAAGCTCTTTTGCAAGAACGTCAGCTGGACAGTCAGACTCATCAATAGCGATAGGAGCCATAGCAGTTGCCTGCATAGCTACATCTTTAGCAACATCCTCAGAAACAACAGCATTGAAACCTAGAAGAGTACCTAGCTTGCTGTTTGAGTGGATATAACTAACAACATAAGCAGCCTCTACACGAGCGTAGAAAGCAACCTCTACCTTCTCACCTGTTTGACCAGACTTGTCAGTAACGATATCGTTTACTGTTAATTCACCAACTTTTGTATTCATTAAAGTCTCTAAATCAGCACAGTCATTCTGGATAGCAATCTCAAGAATCTCGTTAGCCGACTTAACAAACTCCTCATTCTTAGAAACGAAGTCAGTCTCACAAGCAAGACATAACATATATCCTAACTTGCTATCGAAGATTTTGCTTACCATACAACCCTCAGTAGCGTCTCTATCTGAACGCTTACTAGCAATAAGCTTACCCTTCTCACGGATAATATCTTTTGCTTTTTCAAAATCACCACTCGCCTCTTGAAGTGCTTTTTTGCAATCCATCATACCAGCGCCTGTCATTTTACGTAGTTTTGCTACGTCTGCTGCTTTAATTTCCATAATATTTATGATTTAAAATAATAATCAATTTTGTATTGAGATTAATTAATAAAATAGTGGGCGATTTTTCGTCCTCACACGTTCCAATCGCCCCTATATATAAATCATCTCTTGCTAGCTCAATTAAATTACTCGCTAACCTCCTCAGTAGCTACTTCCTCAGCAACCTCTACTGTCTCTTCAGCAGAAGCACCCTCTTCGCCATCTTTAGTTTTATCTGATGCTTTTCTTTCATTAACTCCCTCTTGAATAGCTGCAAGAACAGTATCAAGGATGATACCGATTGACTTTGAAGCGTCATCGTTAGCTGGAATTACATAATCAATAAGTGTTGGATCGCAACAAGTATCAACCATAGCAAAAACTGGAATACCTAACTTCTTTGCCTCTTTAACAGCATTGCTCTCTTTTTGTATATCAATAACAAAAAGAGCTGCTGGTAGGCGGTTAAGGTCTGCGATAGAACCTAAGTTCTTCTCTAATTTAGCACGCTGACGGCTTATTTGTAATCTCTCACGCTTAGAGAAATTATCGTAAGTACCGTTAGCAGTTAGCTTGTCGATATTAGCCATTTTCTTGATAGCTTTACGTATAGTTGGGAAGTTTGTTAACATTCCACCTGGCCAACGCTCAGTAACGAATGGCATACCTACAGGCTGAACTTTAGTCGAAACTACATCTTTCGCTTGCTTTTTAGTAGCAACGAAAAGAATTTTACGACCAGATTTAGCTATCTGCTTAAGAGCTGCCGAAGCCTCCTCTAATTTGATAGCTGTTTTATGAAGATCGATAATGTGAATACCGTTTTTCTCCATGAAAATATATGGAGCCATCTTTGGGTTCCACTTTCTTTTCAGGTGACCGAAGTGTGCACCTGCCTCTAATAACTCTTTATAACTTACTTTAGTCATTTTCTTAAAATGTTTTTTAACTCTTCTCCAACACTCCAGTAGTACCACAGTAGAGTGGTAGTCTGTTGTGTTTTTCGCAGGTTGCCAATATATCTAGTAGCATATTTTGTATGGTCTGATATATTATCAAGCAACTCTGTGCTGTATAGGACGAGATATAAATATTAACGTTTACTGAATTGGAATTTCTTACGTGCTCCAGGTTGTCCTGGCTTCTTACGCTCAACCTTACGAGCATCACGAGTTAAGAAACCATTCTTCTTAAGAGTTGGTCTAAACTCAATGTTGATTTCGCAAAGTGCACGTGCGATTGCTAGTCTAGCAGCCTCTGCTTGACCTTTGATACCACCGCCACCAATGTTTAACTTGATGTCGAATGCGCCAATGTTCTCAGTTACCAATAATGGTTGCTTTACAACAAATTGAAATATCTCTAAAGGGAAATAGTTCGATATGTCGCGCCCGTTGATAGTGATAATTCCGTTACCACTCTTAACATAACAACGTGCAACAGCTGATTTTCTTCGTCCTACTGTGTTTACTACGTCCATAATTACTTAATCTCGTTTAATTTAATTTCTACTGGCATCTGAGCAGCGTGAGGGTGCTCATTACCTACATAAATCTTTAGGTTACGAAGCTGAGCCGCACCTAACTTGTTCTTTTGAAGCATACCTTTTACCGCTTTGTAAACGATAAATTCTGGTTTTCTAGCAAGCATATCTGCTGGCGTAGCGAAACGTTGTCCGCCTGGGTGACCCGTGTGGCGAATGTACACTTTCTCATTTAATTTTTTACCTGTAAATTTCACCTTCTCTGCATTGATGATGATAACGTTATCACCACAATCAACGTGAGGAGTGAATGATGGTTTGTTCTTACCTCTTAGGATTTTCGCAACCTGAGTAGCAAGACGACCCACCACAAGATCTGTAGCATCGATTAGCACCCACTTTTTATCTGTAGTGTTGCTGTTTAGCGATACTGTTTTGTAGCTTAATGAATCCACTTTTTTCTACGTTTAATTTGTTAATACTTTTTTATCCAACACCTTTATGATACATAAAAGCATGCAAAGTTAAGTATTTTTTTTTATATGGGCAAATATTAAGGGTTTTTTTATCTTAATAATGGTATAAAAATGAGAAGCATCACAAAGATTTGCTCTTTGTGATGCTTCTCATTTATCTCTATTTACCTAACAGCTCTTTAGCTTTTGCCTTATCAAATTGAAGTATATAGTTCTCTGGTGCAGAGGTTTTATATATAGCTTTAAATATCTCAGGGTGGTTCTGAACCGCTGGTAGAAGATACCTAAATGTTGATGAGTAGCCTAGCTGGTCTAGAATAACATAATCAACATCATCTTCTAATAATCCCCTAATAAGCTCTTTATTGTCAAGTGTATATCTATAATTTACACCCTTTAATCCTGATAGCACATAGAAGATATTAGATTTTCGTGAACATACAATAATCTCTTCATTGTTTGCACTCTTTAGTTTATCTGCTAATTCAATGAAATTCTTGAAATTTTGAGGATAATCTCTCTTAGCAATCTCGTTACGCTGTTTCAGTTTAGGAGCTACAAGCAGTGTAATAGGTATCAACAACCATAAGGGCGAGAAATTCTTGATTTTCAATTTCAAGAGTGTGTAGACTCCTAAAATTAACCCCACCTCAAATAGTGGAAGTATTGTTGTGAGGTATCTATTGCCACTAGGTGCACTCCATAGACAGATAATTCCAACCGTAAACACTGAGTAGCTGATTAATAGGGGTGCAAAACGTTTAAATTGCAAGAAACCATAAACTATTAATCCCACTAATAACACACCCACTATCCACTCAACACCTGCTGAGGGTTCATTATAATTAACTTTGAGGTATGGCATAACACTATTAGGTATCGCCTTAGTGACAATCATTTGCAGAGTGTCGAAAGCTCTACTTATGACGGCTGAGAACTCATGATAACCCTCTTCAGGACGCCACGGATTAACAGCAAAAACCTGATCAAGGTATCTGCTCTTACCCACCTCCTGAACACTATTTCGGATAACCCAAGGCAGTGTGGTGAGGTATGTTCCAGCAGCGTATGAGCCAGCTATAATCCATTTTTTATTAAATAGAAAATATACAATAACGGCACATATAAGGGTTATTCCCTGTGTGCGTATCTCAAAAGAGTAGCCACTTGCTACTATTAATATATAGAATAGTGGCTCTCTCCACCAAACCCTCTCTCTTTGAGATAGCAGGTGCAAAAGATATATTATTAATAGACTAAATAGTATAAAAGATGCCTCGCTCATCATCATAGTTGTAAACTCTAGCACTCTATAATTAATTAGAGATACCAATGATAAAGTAAACGCAAGATTTCTGTTTTTGAGTATTGAGTTAGAGACCAGAAAGAGGAGAATAGCCGAGATAAACAGAAAAATTCCATTTAAAATTTTCTGTGCAATAATACTATCTGTTACTAACCTTAATGGCGACATCAATAGTGGATAACCAAACGGGAAAGTACTAGATGGCTTAATATCTGGATGAGATACATCACAATAACCACTACCCTCAGCAATAGATGTTGCATAAGAGTAGTAGAAACAGTTATCGCCATTCATATCTAATTTCGCATTGAATGTGTATGAAAACAGAGCAATAAAGATAGCTACAATAGCGATAATATAGTGTTTGTTATTCAGGTTTTTTAAATCAAGAACTCTTTTAGTCATAATCTCTTATTTTTTTGATTCGTGATACTCTTGTTCTGTGTTAATATTCCAAATATCAGATTTTGTTCCACCCTTACCTGTAATAATTTCAACCGCTTTTATTGCCGTAAGCATAGAGTGATCCATATTATTATATTTATGCATCCCGTTTCTTCCTACTAAGAAAAGATTGTCATATCGGTTGATATACTCTGTAACTTTATCTAACTCATAATAGGTACCGAAATAGGCTGGATATGCCTTCTCAACTCTCAATACAGTAGAGTCTATCACATCCTCACTCTTTATCATTGAAATGCTCTCTAGCTCTTTAATTGCAAACTCTTTAAATTTATCATCTGCCATATTCCAAAGCTCGTCGCCCTCATTAACAAAATACTCTAAGCCTATCCATACATTATCTTTATCTGCAACCATATAGGGGCTCCAGTTATTGAATATCTGAACCCTACCTAACTTAACCTCACGCTCTTGGATATATATCCACGTATCAGGATATAACTTCTCTTTGATACCTAGCGTATTCATCTTTTTAAGTAGTAGGCCAACAGTCATAAAATCACGATACACCAACCCATCAGAGACACTTTTCACCTCCGATGGCACTTCGCAATCAAGTGAAGCTATTAAATCTTTCATTGGCATTGTAGAGATAAAATGGTCTCCTGTTAGAGTTTTAGTATTACCATCTTTATCACAAATCTCTATCTCTTTAATCTGATTACCATCGGTTACTATTTTAGTAACCTTACTATTACGAATAATCTCTCCGCCATTTTTAATCACTTCACTACCAACATACTCCCATAGCTGACCCGGTCCATATTTAGGATATATAAACTTCTCTATTAAAGATGTCTCAGTACCTTTTTGCGATATATCCCCGCTATTTGTGCTCTTGCGCTTACTTTTAAGGGCATGCATAATAGCTTTAGTTACAGATAGCCCCTTAACACGCTGACTACCCCACTCTGGACTTATCTTACTGCACTCTATACCCCACACCTTCTCTGTATAGTCTCTAAAGAATGTTTTATATAGCTCTTTACCAAATCTATTGATATAAAAATCTTCTAGTGATTTCTCTTTTCTTATTGGGCATACACGTATAGCCATATAGCTAAAGCCTATCTTAAAGAAACGCACAATACCCAGATTTTTTATAGTATTAAGACTAAGCCCAATAGGATAATCGAAAAATTTACGTAAGAAATAGATACGTGAAATACGATTACGCACCAACATAACCTTATCATTCTTATCAGCAGGCATCGCTTCGCTCTCTGTTGGCATCATATCCTGCCACCAATTCATAACGGTATCGCTCTTAGAGAAAAAACGATGGCCACCTATATCAATCCTATTGCCTTTATAGTTTACTGTTTTAGATATACCACCTAATATATCCTCTTTCTCTATAATAATCGGTTTTACATTGCTGTTTTTAGCCAACTCATAAGCTGCTGTCAATCCTGCAGGCCCCCCACCAATAATAATTGCAATTTGCTCTCTCATTTAGTAAATAGTATAAATTTTCGTACAACAAAGTTCCATATAAAGACAATAGCGGTAGATACTATCTTAGCCACCATTACAGCCATTGCAAATTTATCGACACCTATATACATTATTAATTCATTTAATCCAAGCCCTATGATACCTATTACGCCAAAAATAATAAATTCAGTACTCTTATCTTTCACCTTACGCTGATTAAATACCCACTTAACACTCATAAAATAGTTTACGATAAGCCCCGCCATAAAGCCAAAAGCCGTAGCTAAAAGATAGTGCACACCTAAATACTCGTTAAACAGGTATAACAGCCCAAAATCTACTACAAAAGCAGTTCCCCCAACAACGCCATAGCGTATTAGTTGGATTAACAGTGAATCGCTCTCCTCTAGTAAGATTTTATTAATATTTATCATAAGATATATCTTTTTATATACAATCTTGCAAATATAGTAAAAAAAATATTATTAACCTTAGTTTGTTACATGAAATACACAGCAAACGCTCGAAAAAGTGAAGTGGCTACCACAAATCTAATATCTAGATTTATGGTAGCCACTATAAATTATATCAAATGATATATATTATGACTTATTAGTCGTTATAATTCATCTCAGCATAACGCTTATATGTCTTATATCTCCACTTAGCATTATCCTCTGATGCAGAAAATAACTCGTCTGCCTCAGCTGGGAAAGTCTTCTTAAGTGATGTGTAACGAACCTCGTCATTGATGAATGGTTGGAAATTATCCCAGTTAGGCTCTTTAGAGTCTAATGTGAATGGATTCTGTCCAGCATCAATTAAATCTGGATTATATCTCCATAACTGCCAGTAACCACACTCAACAGCCTGCTTCTCACGCATTTGAGTAACACCCATACCACCTTTGATACCGTGGTTGATACATGGAGAGTAAGCGATGATGATAGATGGGCCATTGAATGCCTCAGCCTCTTTAATCGCCTTGAAGTATTGGTTGTGATCAGCACCTACTGCCACTTGAGCAACATATACATAACCATAACTCATCATCATAGCACCTAAATCTTTCTTACGGATACGCTTACCCGATGTAGCGAACTTAGCAACAGCACCTACTGGTGTAGATTTAGATGATTGACCTCCTGTATTAGAGTAAATCTCAGTATCCATAACAAGAACATTAACATCCTCGCCTGATGCCATTACGTGATCTAGTCCACCATATCCGATGTCATAAGCCCAACCGTCACCTCCGAAAATCCAAACAGATTTCTTGATTAGGTATTGCTTTAACTCAACAATAATTTTACAGTATGAGCAGTCGCAAGCCTCAACAAGTGGAAGTAACTCATTTGATACCTGAATATTCTCAGCAGAGCTATCCATAGTCTCAATCCAACGAGTGAATAGAGCTTTAAGCTCGTCGCTGCAACATGTGCACTTCTCATTAGCCTCGATCATAGTTGCTTTGATACGATCACGCATTGCGTTGATACCTATCTTCATACCGAAACCAAACTCTGCATTATCCTCAAAAAGTGAGTTAGCCCAAGCTGGACCATGACCCTTCTCATTTGTACAGTAAGCAGATGCAGGAGCCGATCCACCATAGATTGATGAACAACCAGTAGCGTTAGCAACCATCATTCTATCACCGAATAGTTGAGTGATAGTCTTAATATATGGTGTCTCACCACAACCAGCACAAGCACCAGAGAACTCAAATAGAGGCTGAGCAAACTGACTGTTCTTAACGCTCTTCTCTTTCTCTATATCTTTGTAACCAACTTGGTGGTGTAAGTACTCCCAAGCAGCTGTTTCGTTCATTTGGCTCTGAAGAGGCTTCATAACTAATGCCTTCTCTTTAGCAGGACAGATATTAGCACAGTTACCACAACCAGTACAGTCAAGTGGACTTACTTGCATTCTATATTTCCACTCTTTAAGGTTAGCTTTACCTTGTGCAAAGATAGTTCCCTCTGGAGCCTTAGCAACCTGCTCTTCTGTTAATAAGAATGGGCGGATAGCAGCGTGAGGACAGATATAAGAACATTGGTTACACTGAATACAGTTTTCAGAAACCCACTCAGGTACAGCAACAGCAATACCACGCTTCTCATACTGAGTAGTTCCTGGATCCCAAGTACCATCCTCTCTACCAACAAATGCACTAACCTTAAGGTCATCTCCTTTAAGAGCATTAACAGGCTCAACAACCTCTGAAATAAATGCTGGAACCTCTGTGTTCATAGCAACATTAACCTCTAGAGTAGCCCACTCAGCAGGTACTTCAACTTTAGTTACAGCAGCTCCTGCATCAACAGCTGCATAGTTTTTGTTTACTATATCTTCTCCTTTGTTACCATAAGATTTGTAGATAGCTTTCTTCATCTGCTCAACAGCCTCAGTGTAAGGAATAACCTCACTAACCTTGAAGAATGCACTCTGCATGATAGTATTTGTACGGCTACCTAGACCTAACTCAGCAGCTATCTTAGTAGCGTTGATGATATAGAATTGAATATCGTTTTCAGCGATGAATCTCTTCATATCGTTAGGTAGGTGACTAGCTAATGTCTCAACATCCCAAAGAGAGTTAAGTAGGAAAGTACCACCCTTACGAAGACCTTTTAATAGATCATATTTACCTAAATATGCAGGTACGTGACAAGCAATAAAGTTAGGTGTTGTAACAAGATATGGCGAACGTATTGGTTTATCTCCGAAACGAAGGTGTGATGATGTGTAACCACCAGACTTCTTAGAGTCGTAAGAGAAGTATGCCTGAACATATTTATCTGTTGTATCACCAATAATCTTAATAGAGTTTTTATTAGCACCCACAGTACCATCAGAACCTAAACCGATGAAACGAGCCTCGTAAACACCCTCTGGATTCATACTAACCTCCTCTAACATAGGTAGTGATAGGTTAGTTACATCATCCTCAATACCGATAGTGAAACCATTTTTAGGAGCATCACTAGCTAGGTTGTTGTAAACAGAGATTATTTGTGCTGGTGTAGTATCTTTAGAAGATAGACCATAACGACCACCAATAATCATAGGCGCATTCTCAGTACCATAATATACATCTCTTACGTCAAGGTATAATGGCTCTCCATTAGCACCTGGCTCTTTTGTACGGTCAAGAACAGCCACACGCTTTACACTCTTAGGCATAACACTTAAGAAGTGCTTAGCAGAGAATGGACGGTAAAGGTGAACGATGATTAGTCCAACCTTCTCTCCTTTAGCGTTAAGATAGTCGATAGACTCTTGGATAGTATCGTTGATAGAACCCATAGCAATAATAACACGCTCAGCATCTGGAGCACCATAATACATAAATGGAGCATACTGGCGACCTGTTACTTTAGCTATTTCGTTCATACACTCTTCAACCATATCAGGTACAGCTGTATAGAATGGGTTACAAGCCTCTCTAGCTTGGAAATATATATCTGGGTTTTGTGCAGTACCACGTGTTACTGGGTGCTCTGGGTTAAGAGCACGTGCACGGAAACCCTCAAGTGCGCTTTGATCTAGCAAATGAGCTAAATCCTCATTCTCTAGTGCCTCAATCTTCTGAATCTCGTGACTAGTACGGAAACCATCGAAGAAGTGAGTGAAAGGAACTCTTGATTTAAGAGCTACTAAGTGAGCAACGGCAGCAAGATCCATAACCTCTTGTACAGAGTTAGATGCAAGCATTGCAAAACCTGTTTGGCGAGTAGCCATAACATCTTGATGATCACCAAAGATAGAAAGTGCATGCGATGCAAGAGCACGAGCACTTACATGGAATACCGCTGGAAGAAGCTCTCCTGCTATCTTATACATGTTTGGAATCATAAGTAGCAGACCTTGTGATGCAGTGAAAGTAGTTGTTAAAACACCACTTTGAAGAGAACCGTGAACAGCACCCGCTGCACCAGCCTCTGATTGCATCTCAACAACCTTTACATTTTGTCCAAATAAATTCTTTCTGTCTTTTGCACTCCACTCATCAACTAATTCAGCCATCGTAGATGAAGGAGTAATCGGATATATAGCCGATACCTCACTGAACATATATGCAACGTGGGCAGCAGCGTAATTACCATCACAGGTAATCATTTTTTTCTCTTTTGCCATTACTGTAAATCGTTTAAATATAAATAATTTATTTAATTTCTTAGCCACAATCATACTTAAAAATAATTAAATATGATAACATTTGACGTACAAAGATACATAATTTTCAGTAAAAAACAAAATAATCATATACTATTTTAACTAGTATATGATTATTTGCTGCATTTTGAAAACATAGGTTTAATCTCATTTATCCTCTTATGACTAAGTGCCTCTACACCCTCTAAAGGGTATTTGATATTCATATTTTCATACTTAGATACCGCTAGGTTATGATATGGCAGTAGTTCAACCCTCTCTATGACACTAAATTTTTCAAGATATTTTGCTAGTGATTGGAGTAAATTATCATTATCCGTGTAATTAGGAACGACAACATGTCTTAACCAACACTTAACATTATTCTCTTCTAGATAGTCAAGAAATTGTAGTGGTTTTTTTATATCCACACCACCAGTCATTATTTTATGCTGCTCGGGGTCTATTGATTTAATATCAAGAAGAACTAAATCAGTTATATTAAGCAGCTCCTTAACCTCATCATTAAGAAGTATACCTGTTGTGTCTAAAGCGGTGTGTATTCTCTCTTTTTTACACAACTCAAAGAGCTCTCTAACCTCTTTGGCTTGTAACAGTGGCTCACCACCTGATACAGTTACACCACCTTTGGCTATATAGTCACGATACTTTAATATTTCACTAAACAGTTCAGGTACGCTCATCTCTTTACCACCGTTTATCTCCCATGTATCGGGATTATGGCAGTAGATACAACGTAGGGGACACCCCTGAGTGAAGACAATAAATCTAACACCAGGACCATCAACAGTACCAAAACTTTCTAAAGAGTGAATTTTCATTTTTATTTTTGTATATACACAACTCTAAGAGGATGACACCAAAAGTTTATTTTTGGGTCATCCCCTTAAGGGTTATATAGTTATATCAAGCTTAGATTTTACTACTTATCGTTCTAGAGATAACATCTAATTGCTGCTCTTTAGTTAATCTAACGAAATTAACAGCATATCCTGATACACGTATTGTTAATTGAGGATAAAGCTCTGGATGCTCCATTGCATCAATAAGAAGCTCTTTATCAAATACATTCACATTAAGATGCTGTCCACCATAAGGTGTAAAGTATCCATCAAGAAGTGTTACAATGTTATTAACCCTTGCATCTTCCTCTTTACCTAAAGCATCTGGAGTGATACCAAATGTGTAAGAGATACCATCTTTTGAGTGCTCGAAAGGTAGTTTAGCTACTGATGCTAAAGCTGCTAAAGCTCCGTTTCTATCACGACCATTCATTGGGTTAGCACCTGGTGCAAACGGCATACCTGCCTCACGTCCACAAGGAGTAGAACCTGTCTTCTTACCATAAACTACGTTAGATGTAATAGTAAGAATAGATTGTGTAGGCTTAGCATTACGATATGTTTCGTGCTGACGAAGATACATCATAAACTGCTCTGTAATCTCAACAGCAACTCTATCTGTTCTATCATCGTTATTACCAAACGGAACATAATCACCCTCACGCTCGAAACCTACTGCAATACCTCTCTCATCACGTATAACTCTTACTTTAGTATCACGAATAGCAACAAGAGAGTCTGTTACGATAGATAGTCCAGCGATACCCGTAGCACGTATTCTCTCAACATCTAAATCATGAAGAGCCATCTCATACGCCTCATACGAATATTTATCGTGCATATAGTGAATAACCTTTAGTGCATTTACATACACCTTAGCTAACCAACGCATCATCTGCTGGAAACGCTCCATCACCTCATCATAATCAAGATACTCTGATGTAATTGGTTGGTAGATAGGAGATATTTGCTTACCAGTTATCTCATCACGACCACCATTGATAGCGTAAAGAAGACACTTTGCAAGGTTAGCACGAGCACCAAATAGCTGCATCTGCTTACCAATCTTTAGTGGCGACACGCAACAAGCAATACCATAATCATCTCCATACTCTGGACGCATTAAATCGTCGTTCTCATACTGTATAGATGATGTTTTGATAGATACCTTAGCACAGAATTTCTTCCAATTCTCAGGTAGGTTAGCAGCCCAAAGAACAGTTAAGTTTGGCTCTGGTGCTGGCCCTAAGTTGAATAGTGTGTGTAGGTAACGGTATGATGTTTTAGTTACAAGTGTACGACCATCAACACCCTGACCACCTAAACACTCAGTAACCCATACAGGGTCGCCTGAGAATAGATCATTATACTCTTGTGTACGAATGAAACGAATAATACGAAGTTTAATAATAAACTGATCAACAAGCTCTTGAGCCTCGCTCTCAGTGATAACTCCTGCCTCTAAATCTTTTTGGATATATATATCAAGGAATGTTGATGTACGACCGATAGACATAGCAGCACCATCTTGATCTTTAGTAGCTGCAAGGTATGAAAGATATACAAACTGAACAGCCTCTTTAGCATTTTTAGCAGGACGTGTAACATCAAAACCATAAGACTTACACATTGTTTCGAACTGCTTAAGTGCTTTAATTTGCTCACTAACCTCTTCACGTTGCTGTATTATCTCAGTTGTTATCTCTTGTATATCAAGACGCTCTAATTGTGATTTTTTATCCTCAATAAGAATCTCAGTACCATAGATAGCAACACGACGGTAATCACCAATAATACGACCACGGCCATAAGCATCAGGTAGACCAGTTACGATACCTGAGTTACGTGCAGCTAGCATCTCGCCAGTATAGGCAGAGAAAACACCCTCATTATGTGTCTTACGATATTTTATGAATATCTCTTTTGTCATTGGGTCAAGCTCATAACCATAAGAGTTAAGAGCATTCTCAACCATTCTCCATCCACCTTTTGGGAAGATACCTCTTTTAAGTGGCGCATCTGTTTGAAGACCGAAGATAACCTCGTTCTCTTTGTCTATATAACCTGCTCCATAACCATCAATAGATGATGGCATTTTTGTCTCAGCATCATATACACCCTTTTCAAGCTCTACTTTGAACATCTCAGTTAGTTTGTTCCATACAGCACGTGTACGATCAGTAGACTCAACTAAGAAGCTATCATCTCCACTATATGGAGTGTAGTTAGCCTGGATAAAGTTACGCACGTTAATTTCGTGCTGCCAGTCGCCACCTACTAGGCCACTCCACTCTTCCTTGAAATTTTTCATTTTCTTATTATTTAAATTATTTATATAATATAATATTAATCTTATCCAAAATACCAAATCTTTATTGGCACTATTTATTGTCTAATTTCATCCAACTATACCAATAAAGGCCACCAACGAATAACGAACCACCTATAATATTACCTATAGTAGCAGGTATTAGATTATTTATAAAAAGTTCTCCTATTGTAATATCAGCCCCCTGCATCATTGCCAACGGAATAAAGAACATATTGGCAATAGAGTGCTCATAGCCGATTGCTACGAAGGTCATCACAGGCCACCATATACCTATTATTTTACCAGTAACCCTCTCCGAAGACATAGCTAACCACATGGCCAAGCACACTAGCCAGTTAGCACCAACACCCTTAAGCATTGTAACATAAAATGGATAGCTTGTTTTTGAAATAGCGATTTTTTCGACACCTAAACTCCATGGCTCTGCCTTAACCACCTCTGCTAAATAAACTATAAAATAGGCAAAAAAGAGTGATCCTATAAAATTCCCAATCCACACTAAAGACCAGTTCCTAAACAGACTTCCCCACCCCTGCTCTTTATTCATCACGCTAGGAATAAAATAGGCGGTATTACCTGTAAAAAGCTCTCCCCCTGCTAGAGTAACAAGCATAAGGCCTATTGGGAAGGTTGCTCCCATTAGAAATTTGGTTAGCCCAGGATTATTAGCAGATAGTTCAGGAAAACCATACCCAACAATTATAGCTATTAATCCACCAATTGATATATACGCCCCAGCAAGAAAGCTGAGAACCATGATTTTTTTAAAGCTATAAGTGCCCTTTGTTAATGCAGCCTTGCTTGCATAACCTACTATCTCTTTGGGTTGCAACATAAGTGTATATTTGTTGATTAATTATTCAGGTTTATACCATTAAGTTGTTGCAAATGTAGCTAAAATATTTAGGATAAGCAACTATTTTCATAAGAATAATTTATGTGCCTATTTTGCTAAAAATTAATTATTTTAACTTACTTTTTAGGTGTAATTACAAAAGTAAGCCAATTGCTCATTGTTACAATAATGTTAATAGTTATAATGCGTAAAAAGTTTAAATAATGCTACATCATTTTTCGGGTCAAGTTGAATATTAGGGTGGTCTAACAAAATCAAATTTTACCGCTCTCTTTATTTCGGCTAAAACCACCGCTCTGGAAGAGTGCCCAGCCGGCATGAGGCGAAAATGTTTTTCTGCGCACGGCACGGCGTCCACCACCGCCTAAAAGAGAAATTATTACGTAGAGTAGCGGAGTAATAATTTCTCCACGGTGGACGCACGATTCGTTAGAATCGTTATTTTTTTATCCACCAACAACAAGAATTTCAACTTGCCCCTAAAAATATAGATACTCCTCTTTGCACATTACTACTAATAAACAGAAAGAGCGTCCCTAAGGACGCTCTTTCTGTTTTTCCTATTAAAAGGATAAAACTATTTCTTCTCAGTGAAGAAGTTCTTTACTTCATCGTTGTGCACGATTTCACTTTTGAAAGTGTAAGCACCAGTCTTCTCAGACCTAACCATCTTAATACACTTTGTATATGCTTTATTACCGCTACTAGATTTCAGCGTTGCAACTACTTTCTTTGCCATAATTTAAAATTATTTAATTTCTCTGTGAACTGTTACTTTCTTAAGTATAGGATTATACTTTCTTCTCTCCATTCTGTCTGGAGTGTTTTTCTTGTTCTTAGTAGTGATATACCTTGATGTTCCTGGCATACCGCTCTCTTTGTGCTCAGTACACTCTAAGATAACTTGTACTCTGTTTCCTTTTTTTGCCATTTTTCTTAGTAAATTTTAATGCCTTCTGCTTTTCTTAAAGTAGCAGCTAGACCATTCTTGTTAATAATACGGATAGCTTGTGTTGATAACTTAAGTGTTACCCATCTGCCTTCCTCCTCCAAATAGAACTTCTTAGTTCTTAGGTTTGGACTAAAAGTTCTTTTAGTCTTAGCGTTTGAGTGAGAAACCTTGTTTCCTTTCATCGCTTTCTTTCCTGTGATTTGACAAACTCTCATTTTATATAATTGTTTTTTAGTTAAATAAGCTAATTTACAATAGTGCACACCAACTTACAGACCGCAAAGATAGTAATAATATTTAATCTAGCAAAATAATAGTTCTCTTTTTTGTACTAATATCAAATAAAGTCGCTTTGAGGGCGACTTTATTTGATTAATTATTATTTTACAGTAATTTTTGGTATATCAGCTCATCATACCACTCTCCGCCAATAAGCAGCCATCTCTTCTTGCAACCACAAAGAGAGTAACCCATCTTTGAGAATAGTGTTTTACTAGCCTCATTATTATCAACAACATTACAGTATAGTTGATTCATATCATAAGCCTTAACAGCATACCACTCAATAAGTTTAAGAGCCTCTGAGGCATAACCTTTACCTCTATCCTCTTTGTCGTATATCAATATACCAACTCCCGCCCTACGGTTTTGAGCATCAAAGTCAAAAAGATCAGCTGTACCTATTGGCATATCATCACTACTGCGACATATCATTAATCTCTGTTGCCCCATCTCATAGATACTCTTTGCGGCATTATCTATATACTCTTTAAGGATAAACTTAGAGTATATCATTGATGATAAAGATACACTCCACACCTCTGGGTCATTCTCCCACACATATAGTTTATCTAAATCTTCAAGCTCAACAGCACGAAGATAAATTTTTTCACCTTTAATCATAACTATTTACTTTTTAACATAAATTTATCATATAAGAATAGACCTATTGCCGATACCAATCCAATAGATAGTATCACCATCCATATACTAGATGGGTTATATGTTGTCCATAGATATTGTTGTAGTTCATAGGCGCTCATATCCATATTCTCAGTAGCTAGGTTGTAAATATCTGCTTTTGGCATATCCTTAGCAATAGCAACACCCTTTTCAACCAATAATTTCTTAGCTAGCTCATATTTATCAGACATAACACCGTAAACATTACCCGAAATAAAACCTGCAAAAATGTTACCTAAGAATACAGGTAAGAATGAGCAACCCATATATAGTGCCACCTTATCTTTTGGAGCTACACGACCTAGATACTCAGTAATTTTAGGCGATGATGCCATCTCACCAAGTGCGAAGATAAGAATAGCTGCGATAGTGAATATTGCATTTTGGGTAAATAGCGTTAATGCCATACCTATTGAACACACTATAAAACCTCCCATCATAGCGTTAAGCGGCTTACGCTTCATTACCAATATAGATACTATTATCTGGAATAAGATAATGAACATTGCATCAGTATTAACAATAAACTCTGAATCCATAACACCATCTTTAGAGTAATTAGCCAATATAAACTCTCCAAAACCTCCTAACGATGCAAAGAAATTATAGATAGAGCCAGTATCTACCCACTGCGAAATAAATACAGGAAGAGTCATGAAAAGCTGGTTATACATAGTCCAGAATCCTGCAACTAACACTAAGAAAACAACCAATTTAATATCGCTTAGGGCAATAGATATATTTTTGAATATCTTACCTAGGCTACTCATAAGTGGCAAATCAGATTTCTCACGTGGTGGTTCTTTATAGAAGAATAGAAGAATGAAGTTAATCGATATGATAATAGCCGAAGCGTAGAATACATAATCGTAATTCTGTTTCTGAAGAACAAGAGTAACAAGAGGACCAATAAATGCACCTAGATTAACCATCATATAGAAGACCCCGAAACCAATAGATGATGTCTCATCAGTAGTTGTTTTAGCAACAGTGGCAGAGATGATAGGCTTGAAGAGTGCAGCTCCTAAAGCTAATAGTAGGTATGTTAAGAATACCGCTGGGTACGACTCAACATGAGGGAAGAGCAGAAATGCACCTATATATACTATAAAGGCAACAACCAGTGTCTTTTTGTAGCCATATCTATCCGCAATAGCACCTGTGATTAGTGGTAGGAAGTATAGTATTCCTGTACCAACTCCCATAATCATACCTTTCTGCCCTTGAGAGAGTCCTAAAGCCCCCATCTCAGTAGATGTCAGATAGTTAGCAAAAAGCATAAAGAAACCATACCATGCCCAACGCTCAAAGAGCTCGATGATATTTGCAACCCAAAATGTTTTTGGGAATTTGTTGATAAATTTTTTCATTTTTTATATTTTATTATTTGTATTTTAATATTTAGCGCAAATATAGTTAATTTTTTTAAATAATTAGCCATAATATCAAACTTTTCTTAATATGCGCACCACTTTGCGTGTCTCTTGAGAAAGATATATCTCGCCCTTATGACTCTCTTCTTTAATCACTTGCAGCACCTTTGTAGTTGTTCTATCGCCTCTTATGGTTATTAATTCAAGGTTGGTGTTATAGCTAACCTTATAGTGAAGTTGTAGCTCACCAATAAAATCAACAAAGTAGCGTGAATCATCTACTGCAATAGAGATACTCACGGCACTATTTTGTATCATATTAACCTTTTGTCTGAAGTTATTAATAATATTGAATATATTCTCTAAAGACTCCTCTAATACAAATGAGAAATCAAGAGGTGTTATAGTTAGAAGTATTTGTTTCTCTTTGAGGGTTATTACAGGGGTGTCGATAGTTGAAATTTCGCTATTGATAGTGCTACCATCTCTCTCAGGGTTAATAAACGAGCGAACATATAGTGTTATCCCCTCATTATGGAGTGGGCGTATTGTTTTAGGATGTATAATTTGAGCTCCACTATACGATAACTCAACTGCATCGTGATAGTTTAGTTGCGGAATAAGTTCAGTGTTATTAAATTTACGAGGATCAGCATTAAGAACTCCCTCAACATCTTTCCATATTGTTAGCTCCTTGCTTTTAGCAACAACAGCAAAAATAGCGGCTGAATAGTCAGAGCCTTCTCTCCCAAGTGTGGTGGAAATACCATCTTTTGTTGCACCAATAAAGCCCTGAGTTATAGTTATCTGTTTATTGAATTTGGATATATTTTGTGCAAAAGCTTCTTTTGTAAGTTCTATATCTACACTTGCCTCTCTATATTTATTATCAGTTATTATTATCTCTCTAGCATCCACAAAACCACACTCATTACCACTGCTAGTTAGGTAGTTATATAGTATGGTGGTAGAGAATAGCTCTCCATAACCAACAATAGTATCATACCAATAGTCGTAATCATAAATACCAGAGCAACTAGTGATAATAATATCTTCTAATTCTGTTTTTAATTTATCTATAATAGAGTGAGGTAGCGACAGCTCTGTTATTATATCGTTATGTGTATTGATAAAGATATTATAGTGATGCTTGGCACTATTAATATCTTTATCAATAAAACACTTTAATATTAACTCTAGCAGATTGGTACTCTTTCCCAATGCAGACACAACAACAATGAGTGGAGATGTGCTACCCTTGATTATATTAGCAACACTCTTTATTCTCTCTCCATTCTCTATAGATGCCCCACCAAATTTATATATATTATGTCTAGCCATTATGATACCTTTTTATAATGGCAAATTTACATAAAAAAAGTGAAAGTAAGAAATTTTGAAACCTGCGTTTGGAGAATAAATAATTTAATTAAATGACAATCAATAATTTGAACATATAATTGATTTTATTATATTGTTGTCCGGTAAAAAAATCAAAAAACCTAGTAACTACCTATCTTACAATAAATTAGTTGTAATTTAAATTATAGGGGCTTACAAAAACAAAAATTTTGATTTTTTTACTTCTAGGAGTGTCAATTTACCCAAAATTGGATTTAGGTGCGTTATAGGTGCCCTAAAACACACCTGCGTAGTACATGGGTACTTTATATGGTGGGTTTTAGGGTAGATATGACGTGCATAAATTCAATCCTCAGGTTCGCCGGACACTACTAATTTTATTAATACTCCCCACTCTTCTCTTCCCAGTGGAAAGGAGCTATCTTAGCGTCGGGATTACGCCAACTGCTCTTTCTCATTGAGTATATAAGACACGGGAAGATAACTGCTATTGCTCCTCCTACAATTAGCACAGAGAACCATGTTACGCTACTCCCTGTTTCAATCTGCGATGGAGGTATAAAACTCAATACAAAGGCTAATAGCGAGCCTGCGAAACCTAAACCTCCTACAAACCAGATAAGTGTATTTGATTTACCCCCCACAGCAAAAGGTCGTATTGCCTTTGGCAGCTTATAGCGAAGCACTATTGCTGAGGCAAACATCATCATATACATTATTAGATAGAGCAACATTGTTAATTGCGACAATATCTGATAAAAGGATTGTACGGATGGCATAACCACAAACAGTAGAGCCAATATGGTTACTATAACACCCTGAACCATAAGAATATTACTCTGCACTCCGTTTTTATTACTCTTCTGAAAGAATGGCGGCAGATAACCAGCTTTACCCACTGTGAATATTCCACGTGAAGGACCAGCAACCCATGTCAGCACACCTGCCAAAACACCAAACATCAGAGCAATAGACACAACAGGACCTAACCAACTCATTTTAATATAGCTAAAATAGCCATCAAAAGCAAGCAGAAGACTTTGTGTTAAGTTTATTTTACTAGCAGGTATAATTAAACCCACTGCAAAAGTTCCTAGTACAAATATAAGAACGGTTATAATTGCCCCCATAAATATAGCTCTTGGATAGTTTTTCTTCGGATTCTCAACCTCCATAACATGCACGCCCATCATCTCCATACCTGCATAAAACAGGAAAATACTTGACGCAAGAACAATATTATTAAATTTAGAGAAATCAGGAAAAAAACTTTGGCTCATATCTATATTATTCTGTCCGCCAGTTGATAGGTATATTACCCCCATTATAACCAATATCCCAGCGGGGATAATTGTCCCTACCATGGCACCTATTTTTGATACCCTACCAACCCACGACAAACCTTTTAATGAGATAAATGTGGCTAACCAATATATGATTAAAACTGTTATTAGTGTGAATATTTTATTACTAGCTAATGTTGCATCTTTTATTGTATCCATCCCAATAAAAGCGATTGTAACGGCTCCAAATGTCAATACTGTTGGATACCATATTGTACTTTGAAACCACTGAAGAAAAATAGCAATAAAACCCATTCTAGTACCCATTGCCTCGCCTACCCACCTAAATACACCTCCCTCTTTCTGAGAGAACATAGCGGCCAACTCAGCAGCAACTAGTGTGGTGGGTATTAAAAAAACGATAGCTGCAAAAAGATAATAAAAAGCAGAGGCAGGGCCATACACTACCTCGGTAGCAAGACCTCTTAGGCTTACCACTGCTGCAACATTCATTATTGAGAGCGTTATAACGCTTATTTTCGGCATATTGTTATTTGTATTCGCCATAATTGTGAGATTAAAATTTATAATATTTATGCGAGTACTGCAAATTATTTGCCACATATTATTTTCATTCGTGTGGCACACAATTTGAGAAAGTTAGTGAGTTCAATAATTATAAATTATAGTGTTAAGTATGACAAAAATTAGTAGTAGTGGGGCTTTGAGGATTGCTCCTAAGTTTGAAATGGCAAAAGAGCCACTTGAAGATAAACTGGCTTATGAAATGGTGCATGATGAGGCGGCGTTAGATGGTAACTCTCGTCTTAATCTTGCCACATTTGTCTCAACGTGGATGGATGATTATGCTAAGCGCATAATGGCTGAGAATATGGATAAAAATATGATTGATAAGACCGAATATCCACAAACAGCAGAGATAGAGAGGCGATGTGTTAATATTATTGCGAAGTTATGGAACTCGCCGCAGGCAGATGGTAAAACATATTGTATGGGGACAAGTACCGTAGGCTCTTCGGAGGCGTGTATGTTAGGTGGGGTATCTGCACTTAAGAGGTGGCAAAAACGTCGTAAAGAGGAGGGTAAAAGTTGCGACACTCCTAATTTTGTTATCTCCTCATGCTTTCAAGTGGTGTGGGAGAAATTTGCAAGATATTGGGATGTGGAGATGAGGATAGTGCCCATTACAGCTGAAAAGATTACGCTTGACGCCAATGATGCTATATCTCTATGTGATGAAAATACGATATGTGTTGTTCCAATATTGGGGGTAACACTTACAGGGTTGAACGACTCTGTAAAAGAGCTTGACACTGCTATTGACAAGTATAACAGAGATAATAATTTAGAGATACCTATCCATGTAGATGCAGCTAGTGGTGGTTTTATTCTCCCTTTTGTTAATCCTGATTTTGCATGGGATTTCAGGCTTAAATGGGTTAAGTCAATTAGCACATCGGGACATAAATATGGTTTGGTTTTCCCAGGAGTGGGGTGGATAGTGTGGAGAGACGACACATACCTTCCGAAAGAGATGAATTTTACGGTAAACTATCTAGGGGACGAGATACCGAGTATATCCATAAATTTCTCTCGCCCAGGTAATCAAGTACTCGCACAATACTACATGTTTATTCAGTTTGGTATGGAGGGGTATAGGTTAGCACAACAACGCTCACTAGATATATGTAGTTATATAAGAGATGGCTTAATGCAGTTAGGCATCTTTGAACTGTATAGTGACAATATACCTAATCCACTCTTTATATGGAGATTAAAGAGTGACGAAAGTAGAAATTGGACACTATATGATTTGTCTGATATGCTGCATGTTGAGGGGTGGCAAGTGCCAACATATACATTACCAGAATCTATGACAGAGCATATTGTTATGCGTGTAGTGGTGCGCCATGGGATGAGTATGGATATGGCGGATATGTTTCTCAGTAATGTACAAAAGTGCATTATTAAGCTAAATGATTTTAAAGAGCCAACAAACTCTCTATTAGCTGTCAGGGGTAATAAGACTCAGACAGGTAAAGTTTTTGCTCATAATAATTGATTAAAATAAGAGGCGATTGACAATACTAAATTTGTCAATCGCCTCTTATTTTAATCTCTATTCCCACTCAATAGTTGCTGGTGGTTTAGAGCTAATATCATACACTACTCGGTTAATACCTCGTACCTTATTGATAATCTCATTTGACACCTTAGCCAAGAACTCATAAGGAAGGTGTACCCAATCAGCTGTCATACCATCGGTAGAGGCAACAGCACGAAGCGCTACACAACTCTCATAAGTACGCTCATCCCCCATAACACCTACACTCTGAACAGGTAGTAACATAACACCTGCTTGCCACACACCATCATATAGATTGTGCTCTTTAAGCATATCAATAAATATCTTATCTGCCTCTTGAAGAATACGAACCTTCTCTTTTGTCACCTCTCCAAGTACACGAATACCTAAACCAGGTCCTGGGAATGGATGACGAGAAAGTATCTTCTCAGGTACCTCCATTTCACGTCCTATTAAACGAACCTCATCCTTAAATAGTAGGCGTAGTGGCTCAACAATTTTAAGATTCATCTTCTCTGGTAGCCCCCCCACATTGTGGTGCGACTTAATAGTTACAGATGGCCCATTAACAGAAACAGACTCGATAACATCAGGGTATATTGTTCCTTGAGCTAACCACTTAGCATCCTCTATCTTTTTAGCCTCAGCATCAAACACATCAATGAAACCTGCACCTATTATCTTACGTTTAGCCTCTGGATCAGTAACACCTGCTAATTTATCAAAAAACTCGTCAGCAGCATCAACACCGATAACATTAAGACCCATAGTTTTGTATGAATCAAGAACTTCACTAAACTCATTTTTACGAAGTAACCCTAAATCTACAAATATACATATTAGGTTATCTCCAATAGCACGATGAAGTAGCTCTGCTGCTACTGATGAATCAACACCACCTGAGAGACCTAAAATAACTTTATCACTGCCTAGCTGAGCACGTAACTCCTCAACACTACTCTTTACGAACGATGCAGGTGTCCAGTCGCCTGCGCAACCGCATACATCAAACAAGAAGTTACGAAGTAGTTGTTTACCCTCTACTGAGTGGTAAACCTCTGGATGGAACTGAATACCCCAGCTCTCTTCTCCCTCAATCTTATATGCAGCAACGGGAACACTCTCAGTACTAGCGATTATTGTATAGTGCTCAGGTATCGAGCAGATAGTATCTCCGTGCGACATCCACACCTGAGACTCTACACTTAACCCTTTAAGAAGTATGTCATCATTCTTTACTACGCTCATCATAGCTCTACCATACTCACGTGTATTTGAAGCCTTTACCTCTCCACCAAAATGGTGAGCAAGGTATTGTGCGCCATAGCAAACCCCTAGAAGAGGTAATTTACCTTTAATATTTGATAAGTCGAAACGAGGAGCATTTTCATCTCTTACTGATGATGGACTTCCAGAAAGAATAACACCCTTAATAGAGTTGTCAATGTTTGGTATCTTATTGAAAGGATGAACTTCGCAATAGATATTTTGCTCTCTAACACGACGAGCTATGAGCTGTGTGTATTGTGACCCAAAGTCGAGAATAAGAATCTTTTCTTGCATATATAAATAATTTGGTTTAATCATTGGGGGAACTTACTGGAGCTCCCATTAACTATGAGAGTAAACTCTCCACCGCTACAAAATTAACCAAAAAAAATTAAATTTTGCTATTTATATGTAGAAAAAAGATTTTTTTTATGATTTAGCCATGTTTAATATCTTAAAATATGCTAAAAAATATTATCTTTGCAGACGTAAACATAAAGTAAATTGTATTGTCATGAGTAATAATAACTCAAATGATAGAGTGGACATTAAAGAGAAGCTTATAGTTGCAATAGCAAATATCCTCTCTGGGAAAGTGCAAATGAGTAGTTTTCGCACTAGAACAATGATAATTTTCTTTATCATTGTTCTGTGTGCAACCATTTATATAGCGAGTGGTGTACATACCAGAAGTATTTACAAACAAAAAACAGATGCAGAGGAGAGATATAGAGTTATAAAGACCGATTCGGATAAGAGTAGTATAGCTTTTAATAAGGCCACACTAGGCTCTTTTATCGAAGAAGAGGTTGAGAGGCGTGGTTTAACGATAAAACATAATACATCGCCCACTGTTGATATAGAGTAATATAATATGGATAGTAATAGATATAACCAAAAACACGAGGAGGAGAATAACTACGATGAGATAATGGAGGATAGTTACTCTGACAATGAAGAGTTGGTTGATGAAGAACCTATATATGAGCCTGAAGAGGAGAGTTATTCCGAGCAGGTAATAGAAGAAGATGTTAAGAGTGCTGATTGTATAAAAATATCAAAGCGCACCTATAAACTCTTCTTTATTCTTGTTATGTTATCTATTCTTATTATTTTCAGGGTTTTTTCTCTTCAATTCTTAGGCGAGGGCAAGGAGTTGCGTGAAATGGCAATAAATACCCATTATGAAGATTTTCCGATAGATGCAAAACGTGGAGATATTTTCACTGCAAATGGTTCTGTATTAACCTCTTCAATCATAAAATATAAGGTGTTTATGGATTTAAGGGTTAAGCAGCTAAAACAAGAGGTGTTTGACAAACACTATAAAGCATTAGCCGATTCTCTCTCTAATATGTTTAAAGATGCATCTGCATCGGTATATGAACAGAGGCTTCTATCATGGCGCAAGAAAAATTATGGCAATAAATTAATATCTCCAAGTGGCGTATTAGTTGATTATAATGAACTAAAGCGTATTCGTAGATTTCCGATACTCAATGGCCACCCACTGAATGGTGGTGCTAAGGTAGAGAAGGTTTATAAGCGCACAAACTATTATGGCACCTTAGCGCAACGAACAATAGGTAGAGTTGAGACTAAAACAGCACGTGGCTATGGTATAGAGAAGAGTTTTGATGAGCATCTACGTGGGGTTAATGGTAATGAGTATAGACGTAAAGTGTCTGGTAGTTTCTGGATGCCCGTTGAGGGGTCTGATAAAAATATCGAGCCAATGGATGGCGCTGATATAGTTACAACTATTGATGCCAATATACAAGATGTGGCAGAGAAATCGCTACGTAATAGTATAGAGAAATATGAGGCACTGAGTGGCTCGGCAGTGGTTATGGAGGTATCAACAGGCAAAATATGCGCTATGGCTAATCTCGGACGTAACCGCAACGGCGAACTTATTGAGGATTATAATCATGCTATTGCGTCTAATGTAGAGCCAGGTTCAACATTTAAACTGCTATCTCTTATTGCTCTACTTGAAAATACAGATGTCAGTATTGATAGCAAGGTTGACACAAAAAAAGGGGTTGATGTGATTAATGGTATAAGGGTATCTGATTCAGAAAAGGATGGATATGGTGTTATATCACTTAAAACCAGTATGAGTAAATCTTCTAATATCGGTTTTGCTCGTCTGGTGGATGACTATTTTAGAGATAAACCACAAGAATTTATTGATGCGATAAACAAAACAGGCATTGCTAAGCCTTTTGATTTTCAGTTAGAAGGGGCTCGTAATCCTATCATAAGGAGTACTAAAGATAAGAGTTGGAGTAAGGCAGATTTAGTTACTATGTCGTATGGTTACGCCACTAACTTTACCGCCTTACGTATATTGATGTTGTATAATGCTATTGCTAATAATGGCACACTTATAACTCCATATATAGTTAGCGAGGTAAAGAAAGGGCAAACAACCATTAAGGAGTATAAAACAGATACTCTAAATAGTATGATATGCTCTAAAGAGACACTGGAAGAGGTTAAAGAGGCACTTGCTGATGTTATGTTCGATGGTACAGTGCGTGACGTGTTTCGAGGTGCTAACTATGTTGTTGCTGGAAAGACTGGAACATCTCGTCAGGTGGGCGATAATGGCAAATATGAGTCGGATAAGGGCATGTACTATCTAGCATCTTTTGTTGGATATTTCCCAGCAGAGAATCCTAAATATAGCTGTATAGTTCAGATTAAAACCTTTAAACCTAGAGGAATAACTAGATTCTATTATGGCTCTATGCTTGCAGCACCTGTATTTAAAGAGATTTCTCACCATATCAGCGCACGTTCTGATTGGGGAAGGAGCTCACGTATTTATGCCGCTAAAAAAGAGAAAGAGTTGGCAGAGTCTATTAAATTAGAGCAGGCTAAGGGGAAGAAAGGACGTCGTATTATGGATTATAGTGATGTGAGTAGTGTTGATTACAGCAAAAAACCTATAACAGTAGTAGGGAGTAATGACGATACTCAACAGCTATTAACAGAGTTTGGTATTGCAGACTATAATATAGATTATAAAGGAAATACATCAACACATGATAATGGTAAGATGCCTAATGTTGTGGGTATGGGACTTAATGACGCACTAACTATACTTGAGGATATGGGTTTAAATGTAAGTATTAAGGGGGCAGGACGAGTTACTAAGCAATCTATTAAGGCTGGCAGAAGCGTAAAATCAGGAAATGAAGTAAGTATAATATTATCAACAAAATAATAATTTAAAATTTTAACTTATGACAAAAGCTATTCAAAACAGACTCGCCGAGTCTAAAACAGCTAGATGGACAGTGCTTGCACTAGTGTCATTCTTAATGCTTTGCGCATATTATGTTAATTACGTAATATCGCCATTAAAAACACTCTTAGGAGATGAGTACCAATGGACAAGTAGTGGATTTGGTTTCTACGTAGGTGCCGTTACATGGTTAAATGTATTTGCTTTAATGCTTATCTTTAGTGGTGTTATCCTTGATAAAAAAGGGGTTAGATTTACAGGTATTCTATCTGCTGTGGTTATGGCTGTTGGTACTTTTGTACAATATTGGGCTATGTCGTCGCCAGAGCTTATAGACACAAAGATGACTGTTTTTGGATTTGATATAACTAAACAGATTCTATATGCTGGTATCGGTTTTGCTATATTCGGTTCGGGTATGGAGATGGCAGGTATTACTGTTTCAAAAATTATTGTTAAGTGGTTTAAAGGTAAAGAGATGGCTCTTGCTATGGGTCTTGAGATGGCGTGTGCTCGTATTGGTACCGCTTTAGCTCTTTTTGTTGCTGTTCCTATCGCTATAAAAAATAGTATCAGTACTCCAATGCTTTTAGGATTATTACTATTAATACTAGGTACATTAGTATATCTTGTTTTTGTGGTTATGGATGCTAAGCGTGATAAGCAAGAGGCAGAAATTGCAGAGGAAAATGATGAGCCATTTGTATTTAGTGATATTGTCTCTATTTTTAAGCTAAAAGCGTTTTGGTATATTGCTATTCTTTGTATGCTATTCTACTCAACAATTTTCCCATTCCTTAACTATGCTACTGATCTTATGGTTCAGAAGTTTGGTGTTGGTAAAGAGTTAGCAGGAACAATACCAGGCTTACTACCTTTTGGAACAATACTTTTAACGCCAATATTTGGTAATATGTATGACCGTAAAGGTAAAGGTGCCTCTATTATGATATTTGGTTCGGCAATGATTATTATCATTCACACACTATTTGCCCTTCCTGCTGTTACATGGTGGGTATTTGCTGTGATTTTAACTATTCTTTTAGGAGTAGCTTTCTCACTTGTTCCATCTGCTATGTGGCCATCTGTTCCAAAGATTATACCTATGAACAAATTAGGAACAGCTTATGCTCTTATCTTCTGGGTTCAAAACTGGGGTCTTTTAGCTGTGCCAATGCTTATAGGTAAGGTGCTAGATAATAATATTACATCTGCTGAGGGTGTTAAACCAATTACTTATGATTATAGCCCGGCTATGGCTATCTTCGCAGGATTAGGTGTTTTAGCCTTGATATTTGCTTTCTTACTTAAGCGTGAGGATAAGGTTAAGGGTTATGGTTTAGAGCAACCAAACATCCAAAAATAATTATTGTTGTCCGATAAAAAAATCAAAAAACCTAGTAACAATCTATCCTGCAATAAATTAGTTGTAATTTAAATTATAGGGGCTTACAAAAACAA
>CAYJCU010000015.1:0-32193 GCA_964368765.1 uncultured Rikenellaceae bacterium | reverse complement strand
GAGCGACCCTCACCACCACCCATCGGGTGATCTACTGGGTTCATCGCCACACCTCTTACACGAGGCTTACGACCTAACCATCTTCTACGTCCTGCTTTACCATGTTGCTCTAGGTTATGATCTACGTTAGAAACAACACCAACTGTTGCTCTACATGTAACCAATACCATACGTGTCTCACCTGAAGGTAACTTTATAATAGCATACTTTCCCTCACGAGCTAATAACTGTGCGTAAGCACCAGCACTACGTACTAGAGATGCTCCTTGACCAGGTCTTAGCTCAACGTTGTGAATCGTTGTTCCTAAAGGAATTTCAGATAATAATAGTGTATTACCAATTTCTGGAGCCGCACCGATACCACTCATAAGTGTTGCACCTACTTGTAATCCGTTCGGAGCAATGATGTAGCTCTTCTGACCATCTGAATAACAAATTAATGCGATACGAGCTGTACGATTTGGATCATACTCAATAGTTTTAACTACTGCTGGAACTCCATCTTTACATCTTTTGAAATCGATGATACGATATTTCTTCTTGTGACCGTTACCGATATTTCTGACAGTCATTTTACCAGAGTTATTACGACCGCCTGAACTCTTTAACGGAGCAAGTAACGATTTTTCAGGTACCGATGAGGTAATATCATCGAACGTACCTATAATTTTATGTCTTTGGCCCGGTGTAATAGGCTTAAACTTTCTTACTGCCATCTTTTTTAGATATTACTGTAAAAATCAATATTGTCACCACTCTTTAGGGTAATGATTGCTTTCTTGAAGTTGTTATCACGACCTTGCATAAAACCTGCTTTAGTGTAACGGCTTCTAGATTTACCCTTATAATTCATTGTATTAACGTCGGTAACTATAACGTTATACATACTCTCTACGGCGTTTTTGATCTCGATCTTGTTAGCACGACGATCTACTTTGAAACCGTAGCGATTCATCTTCTCACCTTGAAGAGTCATCTTCTCAGTTAGGATTGGTTTCTTGAGTATTTCCATTGTTCTTTGTATATTTTATAGACCAAACATTTGGTTTACAAGCTCTAATGAATTCTCAAAGAATAATACTTTTGAGTAGTTCATAATATCATAAGTATTGATATTAAGAGCATTGACAACCTTTACTTTTTCTAGGTTACGTGCCGATAGTTTAACATTATAGCACTCTGATGGTACAACTACTAATAGTTTTGCATCACTTAGCTTTAAGTTATTAGCTATCTGAATGAACGCTTTAGTTTTTGGAGCTTCCATATTGAAATCCTCAACGATTGTGATAGCGTTCTCTTGCATCTTATAAGAAAGAGCACTCTTACGAGCTAACTGCTTTACTTTCTTATTTAGTTTGAAACTATAATCACGTGGAACAGGACCAAATACTCTACCTCCTCCTACGAATAGTGGCGACTTGATACTTCCGCAACGTGCTCCACCAGTTCCTTTTTGCTTCTTAAGCTTCTTAGTAGAACCAGCTACCTCGTTGCGTTGCTTAGCCTTGTGTGTTCCTTGACGCTGAGCTGCTAAATACTGCTTTACATCTAAATAGATAGCATGATTATTAGGCTCAATACCAAAAATAGCGTCATTTAAAGTCACCTTCTTTCCAGTTTCCTGACCTGTTGTGTTAAATACTACTAATTCCATCTCTAATTCTCAATTGTTAAATAAGAACCCTTAGCACCCGGAATAGAACCCTTAACAAGAATAAGGTTGTTCTCTGGGATAACTTTAAGAACTTTAAGGTTAAGTACTTTTACATTTTGCCCTCCAGTACGTCCCGCCATACGCATACCTTTGAATACACGTGATGGATAAGAAGAGGCACCTAGAGATCCCGGAGCACGTAATCTGTTGTGCTGACCGTGTGTTTGACCTCCTACTCCGGCGAAACCATGACGTTTCACAACGCCCTGATAACCTTTTCCTTTAGAAACTCCTGATACGTCAATCCAGTCTCCTTCTGCGAAATTCTCGACAGTAACGGTGTCGCCCAAGTTGAATTCTCCTTCCATTTTGAACTCAACCAACTTTCTCATAGGAGCTGTGTTTGCTTTAGCAAAATGACCTAACAGACTCTTGCTGGTGTGTTTTTCTTTTTTCTCGTCATAGGCAAGCTGTACAGCTGAGTAGCCATCCTTCTCAACTGTCCTAATTTGCGTAACCACACATGGACCAGCTTCAATAACAGTGCATGGAATGTTTTTTCCCTCGGCACTGAAAACGGATGTCATTCCGATTTTTTTTCCAATTAGTCCTGACATTTTCTAAATGTTAATAAAAAATTAATAATTTATATTTGAGTAATACTCTATCACTAGAATATCACCCAGTTTTTACTTAAATGCTTATTGTTCAGCAATATACATTACCATACTACTTCACAGACTACAAAGTTACGCATTATTTTTTGATTTTCAATAACTTTCGACTATTTTTTTTAAAAAAAATGCATTTTTATATTTCTACTCGATATTAAAGAGTAGATGCACGTAACTTTTTAAAGATAAGAATATTCGAACCATATCAAAGAGCAAAAAACGGAGATAATTCAAAATAGTTTATATTTCATTTGCTTTATCCAAAATTATCACTATTTTTGCAAAATATTACAGAAAAACAGTTAAGAAAAATGAAGAATTCAGTATTAATAATATATACGGGTGGAACAATTGGGATGAAAAAAGACCCAATAACAAACGCTCTAAAACCATTTAAATTAGATCTGATATTAAAAGAGGTGCCTGAGTTGCAGAAGATAGATATAAACATATCAACTTATGTATTTGATCCGTTAATAGACTCGTCTGATATAGTGCCTGAAAACTGGTGTGCACTAGCTAAACTCATTCAAGATAACTACTCTAACTATGATGGTTTTGTGGTATTACACGGAACAGATACAATGGCATATAGTGCTTCTGCTCTGAGTTATATGTTAAAAAATCTAAATAAACCTGTTATATTTACAGGCAGTCAGATACCGATAGGTGAGATACGTACGGATGGTAAAGAGAATCTGATAACAGCTGTCGAGATAGCGGGTAGTAAGCGTAGCGGGAAAGCAATAGTTCCTGAGGTAGCGGTATATTTTCAAAATAGATTAATGCGTGGTAATAGAACAACAAAATATAGTTCAGAGAGCCTTAACGCATTTAAATCGTTTAACTACCCACCTCTAGCTGAAGTGGGGATAGATATACACTATAACGAGCCATATATCAAGAATAGCGAGGATTATTGTGCTCCGCTTCGTATATCGACTGATATATGTAGTGAGATAGTGGTTATAGAGCTATACCCAGGAATGAGTGTTGAGGTGTTGCACTCTATATTAAATATAGAGAATATAAAAGGGGCGATAATAAAGAGTTATGGTGCAGGTAACGCACCAAGTAATGCAGCCTTTGTAAACGAACTGAAGAGTGCTATTGACAAAGGTATTACTATATTAAATATAACACAATGTAACACAGGAAGCGTTGATATGTCGCTATACGCTACGGGCAAATGCTTGAGCGAAATTGGTGTTATATCTGGTTATGATATGACAGTAGAGAGTGCGGTATGTAAATTGATGTACCTACTAAATCGTGATTTTACGAAAGAGGAGCTTGTTATGTATATCACAAACTCTATGAGGGGCGAACTGACTAAATAAACATACGGATAAAATAGTTACGATTCGTACGTCCACCACCGCACAGAAAAAACATTTTCGCCTCACGCCGGCGGGCGGTCTTTCGGACCGGTGATTATAATCGAAACAGAGGATGACCCCAAAGCTTGCTTTTTTTGGGGTTACCCTCTTTGGATGGCTAAAAAGTAGTGAGTTGCAACGCTCTGACTATTAGAATAAACGGAGCGTACTAATGTACGTGAGTATTATTGTAATAGGCAAGTAAGGAAGCAAATCGCTGCTTTTTAGTCACCCACTATATATTGGCGGTATTGGCCGATGATATTATACTACCCTTTTAACCTCTCTTTTTATCATTGTATTTATAGTGATGATAACTGCCGCATAAATCACAATAACTACAACTAACGGAACAATATGATTAGCACCACCTATAGTAAGCTCTAATCTCTCTTGAAGTATATCGACATATAAAAATCTTATGACAACAGCCATGACATAGGCCATAAGAAAACTAATACTAACACTACGTAACGACACTACCCTATATGGTTTAACAATTGCACCTAAACTATAACCGAGAGTAGATAGTGTAAATACCTTATCTTTACCCCTCTCAATAATAAGGTATATTGTTAGTAACAGAAGAGCTAATGACAAAAGAGTTATGATAGCTCCGATAATAAGTGTTGAGCTAACAACAAAACTTACAATACTATTAATACCCTCTGAGTCGAAGACCCTATTCTCAGGTTCATAGCGTTTTGTATCGAGATAATTGAGTATAGAGCTACTAAATGCTGGGTCTATCTTAATGATAAGACGTTGCGGCAAACCGCTCTCTTTAGAGGAGTAATTGGTATTACCCCACTCAACAAATGAGAGAGGAGCGAGAATACTATTTATCCTAGCAGAGAAACCTACTACCCTACCTTTTAGTTGCTTGGACTCTCCCTGCCTATCTGATATAGTTATATCGAGCAGAGCTGACTTAACTATATCATTAGATAATTTAGGTAATCCTGCTGTAGGTGCAAAACCATAATTATACAGATTGACATAATTTTTAGGTATTATTATAGGTACTGTATCGTTATCAGCCGCAAAATGCCATCCCTCAGGTGTTATATCCATAAACTCATCACTCACCGCCTCAAAGAACATATCTGTACGATATGCAACATTGAGTTGTGGGACAGTAATTCCACCTAATACTCTGAAATTAGATGATACGAACTCTCCTACACTTGCCACCCCCTCTTGACTCTCTAGTTGTTTTATATCTCTTTTTGAGAAACCTATATCAGAGGACATAAGAGTATTTAGAGTACTTATTTTTTTAGTTATAATTATATAATCACTCTCGCCACTAATACCCGATAGGGCTTTTTTCACATCAACATATAGATATATTGAGACAACAATAATAACTACCCCCACTATCTGTGTAAGCATAAAGAGAGCTAGTCGTTTTTTTGATAGCGCACCCAATAAAATATTATATATACCTCTCATAGTGCTAAAGATTTAAAATATGATTATACTCAAAAGGTAACTCTTTACCAATAGATGTGGCAATAACACCTGCACCTTGGCTGCTAACCTCTTCTGATATTATCTCTAACACTTTGAGCGAGGTATTATCATCAAGATGACTCACCGGCTCATCCATAATAACAAAACTAAAAGGCTGACAAAGGGCACGAATAGCTGCTACTCTCTGTCTCTCACCGAAAGAGAGTATCCCAACAGGCTTATCCAATCTCTCTGCTAGACCCACACGCTTAAGAGAGTCTATAATCCACTCATTGCTTTTAAAGCCAGTGAGAGCGTTTTTAATATCTATATTCTCAAGAGCTGTTAGATCACTAAACAACATAAGACCTTGTGGCAGATAGGCTATCTTATCACGACGCACCTCTGCCCACTCATCTCTCGATAAATCACGCACATCTCTATTATCAAATAGTAGACTACCACTATAATCATCTCTATGCCCCATGAGATAGCTACATAGTGATGATTTACCACGTCCCGAGGCAGCACGTATAAGATATTTCTCACCCCTATTAAATGCAATATCGCATCCCCAAAACGAAGAGGCGATATTAGCATCTAAAAAAACATTAGGAATACACCCTTTTACAGATATACTATTCATTATTAATTTAACTCTTTAACCAACATATCAAGGAAATTAACCTCGCTATTTTTCATTGTAAGCTCTAAAACACCTGTTCCATTAGTATTAGTTACAGCAGTTAAATCTTTTAGCTGACCAAGAACAGGTATTTGACCAATATAACTACCTGCAAGCATAGCTACCATAGGATTAGCTAACACCTTATCTATATGAAGTATCATACCTCCATAATTACCTTGAATACTCTTAGCAAATGCAGATTCAGTATAGTTAGGAGAAACAGCCTCATTATTAACAATAGGAGTAGCATCAGTAGTTGTGAAGTATAGAATATTGTTAGCAACACCATAATACATATTAACAACACCTAAACTAATCATATACTGTGTATCATTCACCTTAACGGGTGTAATAGTTGTACTTGCTATATCAGCAGTTATCTTATCAAGTACCGAGGCATCTTTTACTTCGAAAAGAAGTCTTGCACCAGGTAATGCGTTATCAACAGACAAAACAATATCGCCATTTAGGTATGAGAAGTAATCTTGCATCTTTCCTATGACCTCATCAACCATCTCTTGATCATACATATCTACTCCTTGTAACGCAGCCTGCTCTTTAACTTTAGCCATCTCAGCATCTAAAATCTCTTTCATATCTTCGCCATCTTTAATAGCACCACAGATATACAGTAGAAGGTCTGAAGGCATGAATTTATTTAAATCGCCAGAAACCTTATCATTTAAATCTAGATAGATATTATCTTTATCAAGCATATCTACATCCCAAACTAACTTACCCATTTCAAAATTGATATAAGAGACCATAGTTCCATAACTACTATAATCTAAGCCTAGCTTAGGTATTGCGCCATTCATAATAACAGCAATATCATTATCGCCAGCAAAAGTATTATTTATCTGCTCAAGAGAAATAATACGATTCTCTTTAGGCGACTCTACCATAGCTCTAAATACCTCACTTAAATCTGCTTCAAAATCATCGGTAGCAATTAATATAACCTGCTTATCTTTTCTAGCGAACAGACCATCAACACCTACGCTAACCTCATAACCAGCTATTTCACTCTTTTCAGAATAATCTTTTACTAACTCATTATACTTCTCAACATCATTAATATTTACTATTGTACCAAGATATACATCCTGTGTAATGAACATAACCACTTCGCCACTATTAATATCAATAACAGATACCACATCGCTAAACTCAGAAGGTACTAAATCACTCAATTCAGCCATAGTTATATTAGCATCTTGCTCTAACCTAGCTAAATCAATCTCATAAGCCAGTACTGTATTCTCTGGAAGTAGTGCAGTAACATTATTACCACTATTATCTGCGCACGACACAGCACAAAAGGCTAATACTGCCGCAATAAAAAATTTAAATTGTCTTTTCATTTTCTTTATTTTAATTGATTAATTATCTGTTCTAAAGCGTTCACCTCTGGTTTAATCATCGATATTTCAGCCCCTGTTTTATCTTTACCGTCAAATATTTCAACAGAATTTATATTGAAAATAATAGGTACAAGCTTATTTCCCATAGGGTTAGATGCCCCCATAACCCATGTAGCAATTATAGGAGCTAATATAGGACTACTTTTCAGAGTGCCTAAATTAATGAATACCCCACCATTACCGTTAGCTATCTTCTTCGCAAAAATAGAGTTATTGTAATTTGGCGAAACGGCTCTTCCTCGCATAACAGCATCATAAGTGAACTTAACCGTTGTGAAGTAGAGTAGGTTATCTTTAATACCATAATATATTGTTATAAAACCGTAACTAATCATATATTGATTCTTACCATTAGGGGTAGGAGCACCCAACTCTTTAGCCACAAATTTATTAACATCTTGCAAAATAGTGTTATCCTTCACCTCCGCAAGTAGCGATAACTGCATTGCAGTTGCATCTGCACCAAAAGCAATATCACCGTCAATCTTTGATAATATATCTTTAACATCACCATAATCAATACTTCCAATACCCAACATTTGATAAAGAGGATTAACAAATAGTTTATCAATATCGCCATCCTTAATATTGGCAGTAAAGAAACATGCCAAATTATTTATCAGATAATCATTAAGCTTACCCGACACTTTAGACTCATTAGAACCACTAAATCTTTCAACATCAATAACTATCTTACCCTTCTCAAAATTGATAGTATTGATAGTACTCATATCCATAACAGTTATATCACTATCACTACTAGCAAATTCAGATAGTTTAGAGTTTGTGCCACCTTTTTTAATAATATTATCTAAAATATCACTGTGACTACTACTCAAATCAGAGGATGTTGGCAGTAGAAGTATAGAGTATAAATCATGGTGAGCCAATACCCCACTATCTCCATTATCTATAACACTATAATTGCCCACCTTGTACCTCTTACTCTCATTTGTAAGATAGGTGTCTACTATCGAATTAACCCCGCTTTTACGGCTACTCTTAGAGACAAAACCCAAATAGTTATCGGTTACAAATAGCAATAACGGCTCCTCTTCATCTGCCGCCAAAATAATAACACTCTCTTTCTTTCCTAAAATTTGTGATGCTAACTGCTCAGTTGTAATCTTACCCTTACTCTTTATGTTTGCAATATTAATATTTACAGCAAACTCAAACTCATTGGGAATAAGTTTAAACACCCCTTTTGCTTGTGCCGATGCACCTAGTGCAATAGATAAAAACAGCATTAATAAAACTGCACTTTTAGATATTCGCTTTACCATATTATCAGTTGTTAAATTTTTACAAAGGTAACAAATTTATTATATAAATACAAATAGCACGTCTAAATATAAACCAATAAATGAGGCTCCCAAATTGAGAGCCTCATTTAATATTATATATAATCTAATGATTATTTTCTTCTTAGTGGAGCAGTTAAGTGAGTAACCTTAGTTTTAGGATCACCAGACTTAACAATCTCAACATCATTAACGATGATAGACTTAGGAGCAATAAAAGAGAATAGAGTTCCATTTGGAGATAAAGTATTTACTACCTCCTCTTCAGCAGAAATAGCTGCTAGCTCTTTAAGTTTTGATAACTGTACAGCACCAATTCTTGCACCTCTGATTAGTGTCTCTTCGCCAGTCTTAACATTTACTCTATAAATCTTTGGAGCATAAGCAGATAAACCCTTAACGATATATGCAAACTCACTCTTCTCTTTCTTAGCTAACTTAAGAAGTGCTTTCTTCATAGAAGCCTCTTTAGTACCTTTAGAAATTTGGTAGTGAATTGTACCAGGAGCTACGCTTAATACACCATATTGAGACATAGGACCATAAACTGTAAATCTGTTACTTCCTGTTGAATTAGCAGCACCCTCAGCTGGGATACGACCATTCATTAACATCTTAATAGCACCATTCTCAATAAGTAACATCTCAGCAGCAGGAACAACACCCTCTGCATCTACATCATAGCTACCATATAACTTAGTACCGTTATACTCTTTCATAGTAGTGTAGTTCTTGATAGTGATACGCTTATCAATAATCTGCTCATTTAAGCGCTTACCAAATGCAGCACCACCTAGCTGACCACCCTCTTGAGGACGAACCGCTGATAAGCTACCAATAATTTGGTTATTAAGGATACCAGCAGCAGAACCATTCATGAATAGAACTGGACCGCTATAACGAAGACCCATATACTCAGCAGAAGCATACTCGATTAAGTTTTTAGCAAACTTATTGATATTCTCCTCTAATTTCTCCATAGATGGTAACTCATCAAGAGTTAGCTTAGTGATAACCACGTTATCAGCCATGCTTTGTCCCTCTGGAGTGAATACCGCAGCACTGTAAATAAGATTTACAACAGTTACAGACTCATTTCTTGCTACACCCTCAGAAGTTACTCTTATGATATTCTTAGCCTCCATAGTAATAACAACCTCAGAGTTATTAATCTCTTTGTAGTTATTAAAAATAGCAGATAACTTACGTAGGTTATTTTCCCACTGTGCAATATCTAGGTTTACAGAAGCTAGTGGAGCACTAACATCAGATTTAAGTTCAGAAACACTTATCTCCTCGAAATCTGCTAAATCAGCCATCTCACCTGTACGTGGATTCTGCATTAAGAAGTTTTGCTTTTGGCTATTCATATTAACAGCAGCCTTGTAAGCCTCATCTGAAATATTCCATAAAGCACGCTTAACTGCATCAGCATCAGCATTCATTGGTACTGCAGATGCGTTATCTGGTATACCATAACGAACATCACTTGTACGGTAGTAATCACCTAACTTAAGGCCTACTGAAGCGAAGTTGTTGTATCTAGGCTTAACTGATGTTGTAAGGATAGCACCATTTGCTGCTTTAATAGCAACACTCTCACCGCCAACAAATGCGTAATCCATAAAGAATGGTTGAGTGCTACCAGGTAGCATTAATGTGCTAACATTTCTCTCTAGCTCCTCTTGCATTGCTTTTGTAACAACCTTACTATCGAAGCTTTGCGCTGATACCTGTAATGAGATAGGTAATGCTAACGCAACTAATATTATTTTCTTTAAACTAGTCATAACTTATTTTAAATTTTCTTTTTCTTAATTTATATGCAATACCTATTTAACTACTGGAGTTGGAAGAATACGTGGAAGGTCTTGTGACTTATCAACACGCTGTACCTCTACTTTATTAACTAATAAGTAAGGAGAGATAGCTGTTACAGGAATACTACCCGACTCAGCACCACACATACCAGTAAATACCTCAGCTTGACCACCTGCATGAATAATGTTAGAGAACATAGAAAGTGGAGTACCAATAAGCTTAACACCTCTTACTAACTCATCTGGACGACCATCAGCATAAACTTTATAAACCTCTAGCGGATCTACGTCGAAAGAGTTGATACCACCCTTACCTGTGAAAGTAAGACCACCAGTTACCTCCTTAAAGAAGAAACCAAAATCTTTCTCTTGCTTCTTGATCTCTTTGATTAATAGAGCACGTAACTCTTTATCTGTTTTGTGATCATCTGTCTCGATAATAAGGTTAGATTGACGAGATACTGGATCTAGTGGACCCATACCACGTGCATGACCATTACTCTTAGGGAAGTTATCGATAGGAGTACGAGTCATTAGGAAATCGTTTAATTTACCCTTCTTAACAACATGTACACGCTCGCCTCTAACACCCTCGTCATCGAACTTATAATAACCGTTTAGATCTTGACCAGCATATTTCTTGATAGTTGGATCATCATAAACGTGCATAGTCTCTGGAAGAACGAACTCGCCTACCATCTTCTTGAATGTCTGACCATCTGTCTCGCTTTTTAGTCTACGACCCTCGATACGGTGACCGAAAATCTCGTGGAAGAATACACCACTAGCCTCACCTGAAAGGATAGCTGGACCTGTAAATGGATCTACAACTGGAGCTGTACGTAGCTCAACTAACTTAGCATATAACTCTTTAGTATCAGCCATTAACTTCTCTTGAGTTGGAAGATCTGCTGGATCATAAGTGAAGTAAGATAGGTTAAGTGGTAAAACCATACCATCCTCAGCTTTGATGCTAGCCATTACCATTACACGGCAATAAGGTAGGTTTTGTACAATCTCACGACCATCTGTATCGATAAAATAACGTCTCTCAACTAAGAAAGTGAAGTAAGCATTAGCACTAATAACATGTCCGTTATATTTGAATACTTCTGTAAGTTCGTTAAGACGAGTAGCCCAAGCAGAAAGATTTACATAATCAGCACCCATAGTAAGTTGTGGCTCATAATATTGCTCAACCTCAGCTACACCATAAGCAGGAGCTTTATCTGATTTCTCTACCTGAGTAGCCTCTTTTGACTTCACATATTGGTAAGCAGAAAGAGCCGCCTCATATCTGTTCTTAGACTCATCCCAAATCGCTTGACGTATAGCCTCTTCGCCTAATACTGAAGCATCAATAGGTAATGAAGCTAAACCTTGACCACCAGAGAAGTTATCCTTCATGTTATCAAGCTCCATATCACCAATACGAATTTGTGGCATTAATGTACGTGATTGAGAGTAGTTCTCAGTCTCAAGATTACCAAAAGAAGATCCTACAACCCATTTCTTCTGATCAACAACTCTATAACTCATCAAATAAGGAGGCATCTCCTTAGTTTGTAACTCTTTGTACTGCTCATTTAACTCTGAGCGTAAAATGTTTAGTAGCTTATCGCTCTCTTGAGCTAATAGATGACTGCTAAACGACATAAGCATAGAAATGCTCAATAAAACAATTTTAAGTTTCATACGTTTAATTTAATTTTAACGTGTGCAAAAAAACTAGGCAGTTCTAATGTAACACATTGATTATTATTTGTTTGTTTATTAATTTATTCAATTACACCTCTATTTTGTGTGGCAAAGGTATTTAAAAAAAATCAAATAACCAAATATATATATTTATTTTTAATTATAGTACTATAACTTAAAATAATAATATATATTGTTTATTGACTTATAATATTATTCATATTTATATTGAGTTACATTAAATCTGTGAAATTAATAAAATCATTGACTTTATACCATACTCGATCGAGTTATCCGATGCAATATAATAGGGTGTGTGGGGGTTACTATCTTTTAAAACGCCCTCACTAACACCTAATCTGTAATAGAAAGATGGGTATCTCTCTGAGAAAAAACCAAAATCATCTGCTGTCATTCTTATATTGAGTGGTTTAACACTCCCCTCTCCAAAATTGTCACTTAAAACGGTCAAACATTTTGTTGCTAAGTCTTCATTATTATATATTGGTGGGTATCCACTACTAAAGCTAATTTTAGAACTAGGAGCTATAGACTTTACTACCTCTATAATCTCTCGCTCTATCTCTTTGCGTTTAGAAACAGCCATAGCCCTAACCGTTCCCTCCATAATAACGTTAATTGGGACTATATTTGTTGTGCTATTGGTGATAATATTCCCAAATTTAAGTATTGAATTGGAATATTTAGATGATATTTCACTAATTTTAAGTATTATCTGCGCTACATCTGTTATTGTATTATCATCATCGGGTATTAGAGCAGCATGACCACCTACTCCGCATACCTCAACACGCATTTCTGCCGTAGATGCCATATACTCTCCTATCTTAACGCCAAACTCTCCTACTGGCATATCATGAGCAGTGTGTAAGGCATACGCCGCCTTAATATCATAGCCATCTAATACACCGCTATCAAGAATGAGCGATGCTCCACCAGGGGCAACCTCTTCTCCTGGCTGGAAAACTCCTATAATACGACCTTTAAGCTGCTCTCTATTTTGAGATAACCATACAAGGGTACCTAAAAGCACAGTAGTGTGAATATCGTGCCCACAGGCATGCATCGCCCCATTAGTTGAAGCATAATCAAGATTATTACACTCAACAATAGGTAGCGCATCTATATCCGCACGAATAACCCTATCATAACCATCGAGAGCACCCTCAACAACGGCAACAATACCAGTCTCGGCAACCTCTTGATAGCTAATACCATATTTTCCGAGTTCTTGCTTTAAAAACTTACAAGTATTGAACTCTTTAAATGATAGCTCAGGGTTTTGATGCAGGTAGTGCCTAACATCAATCATATTTTGTATGAATTGACAATCAATATCTATCATAAATACTACTTCACTTTTTCAATTGCTACCTCAAAAAGTTTAGGCCAATTTTTTCCTGTAAGATATACCTTTTTTGTTGCTCTATCGTAGGCAATACCATTTAGTACATCTGTATTGTTGTTATAGTCATTGGCACTTAATAATCCGCTAGCATCTATAACCCCTGTGACTACTCCTGTCTTAGGATTTATCTTTACAATATCATTAGTAGTGTATATATTGGCCCATATCTCACCATCAATCCACTCCATCTCATTGATATTATATATCATAGAGCCACCTTGAATAACCTCTAGCCTATCAACCTGCTTAAAATCTGTTGGGTCTATTTTATAAATATATTGAGAGCCATCGCTCATATATAGATACTCTCCGTCATTAGTTATGCCCCAACCCTCGCCATTATACGACATCTCTTTTATTATTGAAAGATCTGTTGGCGACAAAATGAAGCAACTATTTTCACGCCACGTAATAACATACACAGCATCGTTGAGAATAGTCAAGCCCTCTCCAAAATATTTACTCTCTAGAGCAACTCTTTTATTCACTTTCATAGATGGAAAATCCATTATCTGCACAAATGATTTGCCATACTCTCCACTACTCTCATATAATTTACCATTATAGAACTCAAGGCCTTGAGTATATGCATCAGTATTATGTGTATAGCTCTTAACTGCTTTAGCTACATATTTTTCTGTTGTTATGCCTGAGATGACAAGATATTTACCTAGTGTTGAATAATCCAACCCATCTTTATATACCACAACCTTATAGTTTGTATTTCCAACACGAGTCTCAAGCGTGGTATTTACTCTCCACCCGTTATTGATAGCAGTTGCACTAACACGCTGATTTCTGATATAAAGCACCGCAGAGTCTATACTCTCATTTGCATCATACTTAATAGTTACACTCTCTCCCTGCTTAATAAAATCGGGTGCACTAGTTGTTACCTTAACTCTCTTTTTGTCATTATTTATTTCACTGTTAGAAGTAATATTACTACCCACACTAGCAGGGGTGGCAGTATTTGTAACTTTACTCCCTCCACACGCAACAATAACGATAAAAAACCATACTAACAAACTCGCTCTCTTCATATACACTCTATAACTCTTCTGAATAATATTTTATCATTTGCTCATTATGTTTTGAGCATATAAGCAGTGCTTTCTCATTCTCAACTACAATATAATCTTTAAGCCCCTCAACAATAGCTATTTTATTGTTACTAACCCTTATAATAGAGTTCTCAACATCAAAGCATTTTGTACGACTGCCTGTAACCGAGTTATTACTTCTATCCTTCACAGAATTTTCAAAAAGAGAGCCCCAAGTACCTATATCACTCCACCCAAATTCTGCTGGATATACATAAACACTATTTGAAAGTTCCATAATACCATAGTCTATCGAGATATTCTCACACTTAGGGAAAGCATCATTAATAAATGCCTGCTCTTTATCTGTATTATAAAACTCTCTCCCCTCGGCAAATGTATTATATAACTCCTCTTGATACATTTTGAATGAGTTAAGGATAGTCTCAACACTCCAGATAAATATACCTGAATTCCAGAAAAACTCTCCGCATTCAACAAATTTCTCGGCCAAGTCTAATGATGGTTTCTCTGTAAAAGTTTTAACCTTAGATATTTCTGTAACATCACGATTATTAACCTGTATGTAGCCATAGCCTATCTCTGGTCTTGTTGGCTTAATACCTATTGTCATTAACCTATTGCTATTGCCAATAAACTCTATCGACTCATTAATAACACGAGTAAACTCTCTCTCTCCTATCACTAAGTGATCTGACGGAGTTACAACCATATTAGCATTCGGGTTAATTGCATTGATACGATTAGCAGCATAAAGAATACAAGGAGCAGTATTCCTACGACATGGTTCGCACAATACCTGACTTTCATTAAGTTCTGGTATCTCTTTAAGTACAAGTTCTTTATATGCGTTATTTGTAAGAATCAAAAAATTCTCTGTTGGCGCAACATCCAAAAAACGCTCATACGTCTGGCGAATAAATGATTTGCCAGTGCCCATAATATCTACAAACTGCTTTGGTAAACTAGGTGTGCTCATAGGCCAAAAGCGGCTTCCTACGCCACCTGCCATTATTACACAGTAATTATTGCTATTCATAATTATCTACTATTTTATAACCACTTCTTTCTCTTTAAATAGACATAAGTTATGGCTGCTGTTAATATCATTAATAATATTGTTATTGTATATCCATATTTTGAGTGTAGTGCAGGCATATTCGCAAAGTTCATACCGTATAAACTTGCTATAAGTGTTGGTGGCATAAAGAACACCGACACTATGGTAAATATCTTTGTAATATTATTCTGCTCTATGTTAATAAGACCCATCGTTGTGTCTTGCAAATAATCAAGCCTATTAAGATTAAAATCGGCATGCGAAAGTAGCGAACCAATATCCTTAACCATAATAGTAAATCTAGGATATATATCGTTAGGGAATCTATCACTACGCAATATACTAGATACAACACGTTGACGGTCAAAAATATTCTCTCGTAGTATCATACACGAATCTTGTAGTGTATTGATAGTGCGAAGGGTATCTGCATTAACCTTTGTATCAAGAGATAGCTGCTTACTCATCTGCGATACCTTACGTGATACCGCCTCAACCATATCTGCATCCATATCAATACGTGCCTCTAAAATAGACATCAATATATGTGCACCTGTTGGGTAGTTATTAAAATTGATTTGTAATCTCTTTGTTGCCTCAGTAAATGTACGAAGATTACAACTACGCTCTGAGATAAGGACTCCATCACTTACAACAAATGATACCGCCTCTATCTCATACTCGTTATTATCTGCTATTAAGAAGTTGGTATTACAGTAAACTGCCTTTTCTGTCTCTGAGTAGCGAGACGAACTCTCAATCTCCTCTATCTGCTGTTGTGTTTGAAGGTTTAACTCCATAAACTCCTCCACACTCTTGCGCTCTCGTATAGATGGATTGAACATATCAATCCACAATATATCGTCGTAGCCTAGCTCGTCAAAAAGCTTTATATCGGCATCACGCACTATTTTGTTATATGTTTTTAAGTAAATTGTTATCATTTCCCCAGTAATAAATTGATAATAAATAATTTAAGATAATTATATTATTATCTTGGGGGAGGAGAACTCTTTACTCATAAGAAGTTTTGCCTTACTTAAAAAAAGCTCTATCGCCTTATGCTTCTCGCTATTTAATGAGTACTCAATATAATTTGTAAGATAATCAATAGCAACTTCTCTACCTGCTTTAGTAACCATGCTATCAACCGCCTCTATGATATGCTCTGTTCCGTAACGCAACGAACTCTCAAGAGATTTGATACTACCTCTATCAGTTCCTTTTTTTGCTACCCAAACAGCAAATACAAAAGGGAGTGATGTGAGAGAGTACCATGCTGAGGCCAGATCATGGTTATACTTAAATTGATGTTCTATATCAAAAACCTTATCGCCAATCATAAGATAACCCTCGCCATATTTAGGCGTAACAACACGGTTATCATATTTTATATCATGGAAAGTGGGTGATATACCCCATAGCTCATTACAAAGAATGCGAACAAGCAACGATGAGGTAATAGAATCCTCATCTAAATATATGTTTTTAATCTCATCAAGTGGAGTATCCGAAAGAAGCTCAACGGTTTTAACCTTTTTTGTTGCCGATATTGAGAAATTTGTAACTATATCAACATCTTTTAGCCATAGAAGTGATGCAACAGATACAATTGCAATATCACACGAACCATTCTCTATATTTGAGGTGCATTTTGAGGGGGTATCCAATAGCATATCCACACACAAATCGTTATTTGCGTGTCTAATACCATAAACAAATGGTATGCTGTTGATATACGATATGGTACACACTTTTACCATACGTCTGTCGCTCCTCCATAGGTTAAATTTCTAATATGCTTACTATTGCCTGCAAAGATAGTATATTTATTCTAAAAATACTAATTATTTTACATTATTTACAGGGCAAACGCATAAAAAATATTTTTAAGATGTACCAAAATTTTCGGTATATTTTTTTCTATCGCTTCAGGCAAACGAAGTAGTTTATTAATTGAATTCAACTTTTCGTGTGTTTGCCCTGATAACATTTAGCAGATATAACTATAAAAATCTGGGATTAAACTGTTTACGGATAAATTTATGGATATTAACAACTATAATAGACATAATAACCCTCGGGACGAATACCCATAAAGCACCAACACCTATCGCTATAAAAAGCAACGAATCCTCTATTAGAGAGTGAGTTATGGCAATACTACTATTCATAAGCCTACTATCTCCTCGGCTCACATCACCCTTCTCAACCTCTTCAACAATAGCCATTCCGCCATAGGTTAAGCCTAAAGTGTTTGAAATAATCCATAAAATAGATGTAGAGCGAGGTAGCCCCAATATTGTCATTATTGGTGTAAGTGGATAAATCAACTTATCAATAAGATTAAACTTACGCATTAGATTTTGAAGCGTATTAAGTAAAAATACAATAATAACTATCTGAACAGCAAGCATAACAGACGACTTAACCCAACCAATTAACATATCTAAAAAAGAGGTGTAAATCTCTTTTGCTGGAGGAAAGATAAGTGCTCCTGTAAAATCTGCTGGCAGTATCTGATTAAGCAGATACCCTGTAATAAGCGCCACCATTATACGTAGAGGCGCAATAAAGGCAATAGGACTACCCGCCTTCTGCTGTATTTTACACTCAACAATAATATTGTGTGCTATAAGACACATAGAGGCAAGGATAGTGACTGTTCTAAAATCGAGCGACATAGATGCCATAACAGCTATTGCAGCATATAGATTTGTGAATATTGATGTGATAAAAGGTATAGCAGCCTCCCCCTCCATGCCCATAAGAGAGAAGAGAGGTGTTGCATATTGACTAATAATGGCAATCCATCCTAGATAGTCGCATATAGAGACAACTAATGTTATAGGAACCATTATTTTAAGCAGCCACAAGGCTGTTCTAATGGTTGGACGTATATATGTAATAAATATATCTCTTATCATCTGTTATCTATAAAATATAGAAAAATTAACACTACCATACGACCTCTTCTCCTTGAAAAATGGGTGCTCAGAATAATCTTTGCCTTTAGAGTGCTCTAAAACAAAACAACCATCCTCATTAAGTAGATTATTCTCAAAAACAGTATCGGGCAGAGCATCAATACCATCTAAATCATAAGGTGGATCGGCAAATATCAAATCATACTGCTCTTTGCAACTCTTAAGATAGGCAAAAGCATTCATCCGAATAGAACGCAAAGCATTCATTTTAAGTTTGGTAGCCGTCTCTTTTATAAACGCTTGATGCACACTATCCATCTCAACAGATACCACCGATTTAGCACCACGAGACACAAACTCATAACTAATCGAGCCTGTTCCTGAAAATATATCAAGCACGCTCAACTCATCAAAGTCGTACCAGTTAGCTAGAACATTAAAAATATTCTCTTTAGCAAAATCGGTTGTTGGTCTAGCCTTAAAGCTACGAGGCGGTGTTATTATACGCCCCTTATATTCGCCACTTATTATTCTCATTAAAAAATCTCTATATATTGTTCTTGTTCTATCTCTCTTATTTTTAGTTTTTTATGATGCGATGGCGAGATAACATTATCCCCAGACTCAAACAGCGATACTATTGAAAACTGCTTACCACTACCATAACGCTTAACTAAACTATTAATGAAAAATATAGTATCACTCTTAGATACGATAGGTAGTGATTCGCAAAACTGCATAACTCCACCCTCGTAATGTGTTATGTTTATTATGTTATTTTCAATTATATAATATAGTGCGTTTTCACCGCTCAACGCACCCGCACCAACACATTTTGCAATAACGGGAAGAACAATTACCTCTCCGCTATTTTGTGGAACAGCTCCCCTATCCAATAGTGATAGATAGACAATGCCGTTGTGCTGATATTTAAACAACTGAGAACCCTCATCAATTACTATCCCCTTAGCTTGGAGATATGCCTCACTCATATTATCATCAAACAAAGGCTCTGGTATCATAACATATTGCAGAGTGTTGTGATATATAAATACAGTATCATAACCACCTCTTAAAACCTCAGTATCAATAGCCTGCGAGGGAGTCATACCCTCAAATAGCTGTTGATAGCTATATTTTTTCTCGCTAACAGAATAAAAAGAAAGTCCACCCAAAAGTAATTGGATGGACAATATCTTATTGCTGATGCTATTACTCTTCCCAGCTTCCAACATCGTTATTAGCTTTATGTAATGAACCAACCTTGATACCCTCATATTTAAAGGCTGTTTTTTGCTTATCTTTTAGATTAACAACACTTTGTCTATCAAGATCGTGTAAGAATGTATCGTAAGGAACTGCAATCTCAAATACCCATACATTTACGCCAGACTCTGTCTTGATAGTATCTGCTCCCATACTAAACATTTCTCCGTTTGTATATGGTATTGATTTAAGATCTTTAAAATCAACAGTTCTACCTGAAAATAGTGTATCCTTAGCAGCCATCATTATCTTAACAGAACTAACAAGACCTCTTGCTACTGCTATTGAGTCATCCTCAGAACCCATAGCCTTCTCATACTCCATTGAGTCATTCTCTATAAATCTAATTAACTCATCGAAGTTATCAGTGTACATATCATACTTAACCTTATAGGCACGTTGAATAGTACGAATATCTTTTAATTTCTGAATAACCGCATTTGAGCGAGTCTCTACCTCATTAGCAAATAGAATAGGCTGACGTAACGTGTTATACAACATATAAGACGCAACACCTATCAACAGTAATAATCCTACTGATAATAAATTCTTTTTCATTTAAATATTTTTTAGTTTAGTAAACTGTTATTTTATTTTAAACATTACAAAGTTCCGACGACAAATATATAAAAATTTCTGCTAAAATTAACAAAAAAAATAATAAATTTTAATTAACAAATATTCTTACACATATTACATTCTTAATAATCAGATATTTAAACTCAAATAAACCAATTCATACACTCAGATATTTTTTCGTTTTCAACCTCTCTGTCAATAATATTTTTTATCGTATCATTCTTAACATATAGATTAGCTAATGTGCGACACTTAATCTCAAAATATTTATCATCAACACCAAACGGTATAATCTTATTAACAAATTCAATATATTGTAACTCCTCATCACTGTTATACCCATCTCTCGCTCGTCTAGATACCATTAGTAACGACGCATAGGGCATTTTATTATACCACTCATTAGCAAAATGTAGTGCATAATCACAACGAGAGAAGAGCATCGAGCAACAGTTTTCAACAATATCCTGAGAATCAAACGAGCCACTCCACACCCTCATCTGCACTTCAGTAACCTCCCGAGGCGCATCTATGTAGATAGCTGCTAACTTTAGCTCTCTGATATTTGTATCAAATAACGCTAGAGCTAATTCGTGATTACAAGCATAGTTTTTAGCCACCCTCTTAATAGCGGGCAAAGATACGCCATAGTTAATATATCTCTCATCACCAACTAGCTCTAACATAGAACCAACAACAGCACCGTTGGTATCACGTCGTATCTCATTGAGAACCTCATTAATGAGGCTTAGGTCTATTTTTTGCATATTTTATGTTTTAGATAGTTGGCACAAATTTTAGGGCAAACGCACGAAAAATATTTTTAAGGTTCACCCAAATTTCTGGTTTATTTTTTCTATAAATTACGCTTTTTTGAAAAAAAGCTCGGCTTTCAGCCTTGCAAAAAACCGTTTCGTCGCTTTAAGCTCCTCACGACGCTCACTCTCGTTCGCTTCAGGGCAAACGTGGCAGCTTATTGATTGCATTTAACTTTTCATACGTTTGCCCTGGTACAAATTTACTAATATTTTTTATAGTGCAAAAATTTTATTAACTTCGTGGCTAAATAATTATAAAATGGATAAGTATAAAGAAATAGAATTAATAGGTAGCGATGTGGACAGCACTCTTGAGTTACCTCTCTCAACAAATAGTGTATCAGCGGGTTTCCCATCTCCAGCTGAGTATTATCTTGATTTAAAATTAGATTTAAATAAAGAGTTAGTGCGCAATCCCGCCTCAACTTTTTATGCTAGGGTAAGTGGCGACTCTATGATAGATGATGGCATAAATGATGGCGATTTGTTGGTTATTGACAAAAGTGTTGAGCCTTATAGTGGCTGCGTGGCAGTATGTTATCTTGATGGAGAGTTTACCCTTAAACGTTTTGAGGATATGGGAGATTATGGACTACTTATACCTGCCAATCCTAAATATAAGACCATCAAAGTGACCCCCGAAAATGATTTTACAATTTGGGGGGTGGTTAGATATGTTATTAAAAAAATGTAAGTGGGGCGACCTGTAAGAATAATCTACAAATCGCCCCTTGCAAGTTGTGAAGGCTAAAGCATTTTTGCTCTGCTACCCTCTTTAGATGTATCTATTTGTTGTGGTTATTTTTCTTACTCTCTTTTTTATCCATTTTTGCATGACGACGCATCATCTTAATACGAGAATCATGAGGAAGATTCTTCATATTGTGTTTTATTTTATGCATCATTGTCGTATCTTTCATCATCTCTGATTTAGTGGTTACAATTGCCCCAGTCATCACATTAGGCATAGGCATAACCATTATCGCCTGATCATCATCTATCCAGTTCATTAATCCCCCATGCAGATGATACACCTTAGCACCCTGCTTAGCTAGATGTGCAGCTGCTACTGATGTCAATGAACCATTATTATCATATATTGCATACATTTTATCAGTTTTGTATTTATCTACCAACTCTTTTGCTGCCATATCGTCCTTTATCGGGTAGGCAATCGATTCTGAGATAATTATATCACCCAACATATCACTCTGCACATCAATAATAATTACAGAATCTTTATTGGCAATTATCTCGGCAAACTCCACAGGTTCAACACCCTTAATCCATCCTTGATTGACACCTGAACAGTTGTACATAACTAGTGCAAATAGCGAAAATAGCACTCCCACGCTTAAAAATCTTAGTTTTTCCCTCATAGCTAACTTAAATTAATTGTTTTCAGAAGAACTATCAAAGAGTGTGCCACGAAAAACAGAGTCAATACAATGATTATATCGCGCATGGTAAACGCACGAATTAAATTTTGATGATAATATTTTATTGCTGACAAAATATTATTATCTTTGCAGTTGTTTTTATATAAAAAAGGATGGACGAAATAATTATTGATGGCATAGTGGTTCATGGAGCCAAGCGTGGGCGCATATTTGGCTTCCCGACAGCCAATATAGAGTTAGGAGAGAGTTTTAGTGAGTTGGTTAATGGAGTATATGCAGCAGAGGTAATTTATGCCGAAACAAAATATATTGGCGTAGCAAATATAGGCACGCATCCAACAGTTGGAGAGTTAGCAAATCGTTTACTAGAGGTGTTTATATTTGATTTTGACAAAGATATATATGGAGAGAGGCTCAAAGTAACTCTAATAGAGTTTATACGCAAAGAGAGGCGTTTTGACTCTATTGACGAGTTAAAAAGTCAAATCAATAGTGACACCCTGAGAGTAAAAGAGATTTTTGATTAATGCAATTTCGAATTGCAACGTATATTAAATCACAATTTAGCATAAAAAATCATGAAGAGAAACAGAGTAATTATCAATTTAATTGTACTAGCGATATTGGCAGGTGCAGTTTTAATTGCTTATCTATACATTCAGAGTAAGCCAGAACCTCGCAAGAGAGCAAAAGCGGCATCTACTCTGTCTATCAAGGCATCAAAAGAGAAGGTTGCCGATTTCCCTATTACAATTAGTTATCCAGCACGTGTAGCATCGCAAGATGTGGTGGCTCTCGGTGTAGAGGTAGGGGGCAGGATAGAGCGTGGCGATGTAGCCCTAAAACAGGGAGAGACCTTCAAAAAAGGGGAGCTGCTTTTCTCTATAAACAGAGACGATATTAACGCACGATTGATGTCGGCTAAGAGTAAGTTTCTAACAACTATTTCGCAGGTGCTTCCTGATATAAATTTAGATTTAAATGACGAGTACTCTAAGTGGAATAACTTCTTTAACTCTATATCTCTTGAGAAGAAGATGCCACCTCTTCCAGAGATTAATGGCAGTAAAGAGAGGGTATATATTGCATCAAATAACATTATTTCACAATATTATGATATTATATCACTAGAAATATCACTAGATAAACATGAGGTTTACGCACCTTTTGATGGTGTCTTCACTTCGGTAACAAAAGAGGTTGGCGCTATTGTATCTGCCAACTCACAGCTGGGTACTATATCATCTACTAACCGCTTAGAGGTTGTTGTAGCGGTATCACTTGAAGATGTGGGCAGAATAAAAGAGGGCGATGAGGCTGAGGTAATATCACGTATGGACGATAAGTTCAAGGGAGCTGTTAAGCGTGTATCATCATACGTAGAGCCACGCACACAGATGGTTGATGTGTATGTACATATTTTTGATTCAGAGAAAAATATTATCGAGGGTGAGATGGTTGATGTCAATCTGTCTGCTGGCACTCTTACTAATGTTATCAAGATACCTAATGAGGCGATAGCGAATAATGGGGTGATATATTTGATTGATAGCGAAAATAGTTTACGCTCAAAAAATGTGAATATTGAGTATGAAATAGGCGAATGGACATATATTAGTGGAGTGGATGACAATAGCGTTATCGTTCAAGAGTCTATCATAACACCTGTTGAGGGCATGAAAGTAAATATTATAGATATTCACATTGAGTAATATAAAACGAATCTACAAAATATAATGAATAAGATAATAACAGCCTTTGTCAAATATCCATTCTATGCTAACGTCTTTATCGTTGCTATTGGCATATTGGGCGCACTCTCTTTTATGAGAATGAATAAGGCATATTTCCCGATAGTAAATAGTAAGAGTATAAATATATCTGTAACTTACCAAGGGGCAACACCTAAAGAGATGGAAGAGGGTGTGGTTACACTTATAGAGAACTCTCTACGTGGTGTACCAGGTATCAAAGAGCACTCTTCATACTCTCAAGAGAACTACGCCTCAGTTAATGTGGTGGTTCGCAATGGTTATGATGTGGATAAAGTGGTATTTGATATAAAAAATGCCGTTGATGCCATATCCAATTTCCCTGCTGGTGCTGAGCCCCCTAGGGTGGTTAAGAGCCGAACCATGACACCTGCCTTTTTCTTCTCGCTTAAGGCTAAATATGACGATCCTATACGTCTAAAAGATGAGGCGCAAAGGATAGAGGATGAGATAATAGCCTCAGGTAATGTATCGCAGGTAACTTTACGTGGTATCCCAACACGTATGGAGATGTCTGTTGATGTTAATGAGGATGAATTACAGAAATATGGATTAACAACCAGTGCCATAACAAATGCCATAAAGGGCTATAATATAGATCTTTATGGTGGTATGATACAGAGTGATAGGGAGCAGGTTAAAATCAACCTACGTAACAGAAGTGTTGAGGTTAAAGACATTGAGAATATTGTTATTAAGAGCAACCCGAGTGGGACACCTGTTAGGATAAAAGATATAGCAACGGTGGTTAAACGTTTTGAGGATACCCCTTCAGAGAGTTATGTGGATGGAGATAGAAGTGTCTTTTTCCGTGTTATGAATCTTAAAGAGGAGAATCTGGAGACCACATCAGACTATCTTAAATCGTATGTCGAAGAGTATAACGACACTCATAGCGACACGCAACTTATTGTGGTGCGTGATATGAATAGAACGCTATCAGGCACAATGAATATACTATACTCAAACGGTTTATCGGGGATAATACTAGTGATTATTGCTCTTTCACTATTTTTAAGTGTTCGCACCTCTTTATGGGTTGCATGGAATATACCTATGTCGTTCTTAGGTATGGCTATTGTTGCAAGCACAATGGGTATTAGTATCAATATGATTTCAACATTTGGTATGATACTAGTAATTGGTATTGTGGTTGATAATGGAATTGTGATTAGTGAGAATATATACTCGCACTTTGAGAGAGGAGCCTCAGCACGTGTAGCGGCTATCAGAGGTACTAAAGAGATGTTATCCTCTATCATTGTATCGGCAGTAACCACAATAGTGGCATTTATGCCCCTTCTATTTATTGAGGGTAATCTTGAGATGATGTATGAGATGGCTGTTGTTGTTATGTTGTGTCTCTTCTTCTCAATGATTGAGGCTATATTTGTACTACCTAGTCATCTTTCTAATCCTAAGGTGCTTAATAAGGCATCATCTAAATCAATTATCGGAAAGGTTGTTGGCACAATAGATAGAGCAATTAAGTGGATAGCAACAAAACTTTATGTGCCATATATCAACTGGGCAATGAACCGTAAAGTGATAGTTATAGCCTCTATTTTTGCCATTTTTATTATTACTGCTGGAATGTTTATGGGTGGAAGAGTTGGATTACTATTCTTCCCTGCTAGTAATGTAGAGTCTTTTGCTATCGACCTAGCTATGAAACCCGGAACAAATAAAGAGAGCACTCTTAAAGTGCTAGAGTATATGGCACATAAGGCACGTGTAGCCGACACGCTACTAGCTAGAGAGCGTGGAGAAGAGTTATATATAACATCTATCAACACAGCCTCTGGTCGTGCTTTTCAAGGTACTGAGATAGGAGAGCATGCTGGAGATATGGATGTATATCTTCGTAGATTAGATAACTCTACTGTTAGTAGTGATGAGATAAAAAGCTATATAGCTAAAGAGATTGGCGTTATACCTGAGGCGTATAAGAGTGCCGTGGGTGCTAGTTCACGCTGGGGGGCACCTGTCTCTATAAGTCTATTCAATCGCAATAGCACACAACTATTTCAAGCAAGTGTTGAGCTTAAAGCTGAGTTAGCAAAGCGTGAGGCACTATACAATGTAATAGACAATAACCAATTAGGTAATAGAGAGTTATTAGTTAAACTAAAACCTCTTGCCTACACTCTAGGCATGACACCCTCTTCAATAATGGAGCAGATACGAGGTGGTTTTTATGGTACTCTTGCGCAACGTGTTCAGGATGGCCGTAATGAGGTGTGGTTTTATGTTCGTTACCCAGAAGAGGGTCGCAAGAGCATAGGAGATCTTAAAAACCTAAAGATACGCACGGCAGATGGTGGAGAGTACCCCCTTTCTCAGTTGTGCGAATTTGAAAACCAAAGAAGTGTAACAAAAATTAACCACTTCAACGGCAAGAAAGAGTTGCGTGTTGAGGCATATATGAAAGATCCTAAGGCATCCATCACACCTATTTTTGAGGACATACAAGAGAATATTTTGCCTGCACTTATGGCTAAATATCCAGGCTTAACATATCAGTTCCAAGGGCAGTATAAGAGTTCTAACGAGGATATGGAGACAATAGCAATATATTTCTCATTAGCATTTTTGATAATAGTACTTATTCTGTTTGCCTATCTACGCTCATTCTCGCAGGGTTTTATCATTATATTAATGATACCACTCTCTTTTATGGCTGCTATATGGGGGCATATCATTGAGAATACAGCTATCTCTAATATGAGTCTTTGGGGTATGATAGCCCTATCAGGAACCATTATCAATAATGCGGTGGTATATATAGCTCGTTATAATGATGCACTTAAAGAGGGTAAAACAGTTATAGAGTCGATAGTAGATGCAGGTAAAAATCGTTTAAGACCAATACTACTCACCTCTGCAACAACCACAATAGGTCTATTCCCGCTAATCAGAGAGACAAGTAGCGATGCTGCTTTTGTTATTCCTATTGCTATATCATTAGGTTACGGAATACTTATAGGTACACTATTCGTGCTCTTCTTCTTCCCAATACTTATTAAATGCTCTAACTCAGTATCTATATTAATAGCTAAAATAAAAGGGGTGGAAAATGTTACACCTGAGAGTGTTGAAGTGGCTATCCGAGATAAGAAGATGAGCGATATTATTGACAGAGAGTTAGAAGAAGAACCAGAAATAATAAGATAGAGCATATTATGATAAAAAGATTTTATATATTGGCTGTTGCACTCTGCATGGTATCAGGTGCAACACTAGCTCAAGAGAGATTAACTTTAAGCGATGCTATTGCAATAGGTATGAAACATAACTATGGATTGATTCTCTCAAAACTAGATAGCAAAGCAGCAGAGGAGATGACAGGATGGGGAGCAGCTGGCGCACTCCCTACTATTACTGGTAGCTCTCAGTTTAATGTATCACAAGAATTATTAGATAGTTCGAGTGATGTTGTGGCTCTTTTCTCTGCATCAGTTGATGGTAGCGTAACACTATTCAATGGTTTTAGTATATCTAAGACCAAGATGATAAATGATTATAAGTACCAACTATCAAAAGGCTCTGAGGTTGTGCAGATAGAGAATATGATATATGATATTACACTTGCCTACAATAACTATATACTAACACGTGGATTATTAGAGATTAATGAGGTGGTTTATCTACTCTCAAAAGATAGATACCAAAGAGATAAGGCCACTTTTGAGCTAGGTGGCAAAAATCGTTATGATTTACTCCAATCAGAGAGTGCATATCTTGATGATTATCAAAACTATCTATCTCAGAAAAGGGCTCTACAAGATGCTCTTTACACTATTAACCTAATTATGGGTGTAGATATAAGTAGCAGATGGAGTATAGATGATGAGATTAGTGTACCCAATGAAGAGTATCTTCTAGGCACACTACTAGACCGTGTAGTTACAAACAACACAACCCTAAAAAATCAATATCTTAACCAAATGGTGCTAGAGGCAAATATAGATATTGCAAAGAGCGATTATATGCCTAAAATAGATGCTATCTTCGGGGCAAGATATAACCTTGCAGGCAGTAGCTCATCACTACAACCCTATGTGGGTATTAACCTATCTACCACTATTTTTGCAGGGGGTATGGTTAGGCGTAACCATCAGATAGCTAAGATAAATGCACAAATAGGCGAGGTTAATATAGAGAAGATGAAACAAACAATTATCGCATCTCTTATGCAGCAGCTAGATGAGTATAATTATAGTAAAGAGTTATATAGTATCTCTCAACGAGCTACTGAGGTGGCTGAGTTAAATCTAAAATTATCTAAAGAGAAGTTTGAGAGTGGCGCAATAGACTCTTTTGATTATAGAGCAGTGCAGTTGCAATACCTACAACAATCTTACAATAACCTAAACATAATATTTGACATAGTAAAGGCAAACACAGAACTATGTAGATTATCGGGGGGAATGGTAAGTGGCACAATAACTCATTAAGATAGCTATACAAGCTGTTATAGGTGTGATTTAATCATTAAAATCACACAATGAGCAGAAGGATAATTTTCTAAATTAGAAAAAAATGTGTATATTTGCGAAAAATTAAATTATATGGAAGAGAAAAAGATAGATATTAACATAAGTGAAGAGGTGGCAGAGGGTGTCTACTCAAATGGTGTTATTATTGCTCACTCTACATCTGAGTTTGTGCTCGATTTTATGCGTATCATGCCGGGCATACCGCAAGCAAAGGTTAAGAGTAGGGTTATATTATCTCCAGAGCATGCTAAAAGATTACTTATTTCACTACAAGAGAATTTAAGAGGCTATGAGGCTAATTTTGGCACAATAAATATTAATGTGCCACCTATTGAGGCTAGAAAAACAATAATAAAGACAAAGGGAGAGGCGTAAACCTCTTTTATGATAACACTAAAATATAGTAGATAGATTATGGAAATCCCATCAAAATATGATCCTTCGTTAATCGAAGATAAATGGTATCAATATTGGCTTGACAATAAGATATTTCACTCAGAACCAGATAACCGTGAGCCTTTCACAATAGTTATCCCACCCCCTAACGTAACAGGTGTGCTTCACATGGGGCACATGCTTAACAACACCATACAAGATGTGTTGGTACGTAAAGCACGTATGATGGGTAAGAATGCTTGTTGGGTTCCGGGTACCGACCACGCTTCGATAGCTACTGAGGCTAAGGTGGTGGCTAAATTACAGAGTGAGGGTATTGATAAGAGCTCTCTTACACGTGATGAGTTTCTTGAGCACGCTTGGGATTGGACACATAAGCATGGTGGTATTATCCTTGAGCAGCTTAAAAAGCTAGGTGCGTCGTGTGATTGGGACAGAACATCATTCACTATGGACGACCACATGAGCGAGAGTGTTATTAAGGTGTTCGTTGATTTATATGAGAAGGGTCTTATCTACCGTGGTGTTCGTATGGTTAATTGGGATCCATCAGCATTAACAGCACTATCTGATGAAGAGGTTGTTTATCAAGAGGTAAATAGCAAGCTATACTACCTAAGATATATGGTAGCTGGTAGCGATGACTATGTTGTGGTGGCTACCACACGCCCTGAGACAATTTTGGGTGACACAGGTCTATGTGTTAATCCAAATGACGAGCGTTATGCTCACCTAAAAGGTAAAAAAGTTATTGTTCCGATAGTTGGTAGAGAGATACCAGTTATTATGGACGAATATGTAGAGATAGAGTTCGGAACGGGTGCTTTAAAGGTTACCCCAGCGCACGATGTTAATGACTATGTACTAGGAGAGAAATATAACTTAGAGGCTATTGATATTTTCAATGATAATGGTACTATCAATGATAGAGTTGGTATCTATGAGGGTATGGATCGTTTTGAGTTAAGAGATAAGATTATTATTGATATAGAGGCTGCTGGACTACTAGAGAAGGTAGAGGATTATGTTAATAAGGTGGGTCTATCAGAGCGCACACGTGTTGTTATAGAGCCTAAATTATCTATGCAGTGGTTCTTAAATATGAAAGAGCTATCTCCAAAGGCACTTAATGTTGTTATGGATGACGAGATTAAATTCTATCCACCTAAATTTAAAAACACATACCGCCACTGGATGGAGGGTATAAAAGATTGGTGTATATCACGTCAGCTATGGTGGGGGCATCAAATACCTGCATACTACCTACCTGAGGGTGGATATGTTATTGCTGAGACTAAAGAGGAGGCATTAGTAAAGGCTATTGAGAAGAGCGGTAACCCAAATTTAACTCTTAGTGATTTACGTCAAGATGAAGATGTTCTTGATACATGGTTCTCATCGTGGTTATGGCCTATCTCGGTTTTTGATGGTATCCGTAACCCTGATAATGCAGATATTAACTACTACTACCCTACTAATGACTTAGTAACGGCACCAGAGATTATCTTCTTTTGGGTAGCTCGTATGATTATGGCAGGTGTGGAGTATCGTAAAGAGATACCTTTCAAAAATGTATATTTCACAGGTATAGTGCGTGATTCACAGCGCAGAAAGATGAGTAAGCAGCTAGGTAACTCGCCTGACCCTCTTGATCAGATAGCGCAATATGGTGCTGATAGTGTTCGTGTGGCTATGTTATTATGCTCAACAGCTGGTAACGATGTTATGTATGATGAGGCACTATGTTTACAAGGGCGTAATTTCAACAATAAGATATTTAATGCTTTCCGCCTTGTTAAGAGTTGGAATGTGGATGATAGCATAGAGCAGCCTGAGAGTAGCAAGATAGCTATTGAGTGGTTTAACTCAGTTCTTAGCCGTAGTATAGAGGAGTGCGAGGCTAATATGACGGATTTCCGTATCTCTGAGACCTTTATGGCACTTTATAAACTATTCTGGGATGAGTTCTCAGGTTGGTATCTTGAGATGGTTAAGCCAGAGTATGGTTCACCAATAGATGGAGAGACATATAACCAAACTATCGGTTTCTTTGATAAGTTATTAAAACTACTTCATCCATTTATGCCATATATCACTGAAGAGCTTTGGCACTTAATAAGTGAGCGTGGAGAGGGTGAGAGTATCTCGTTAGAGTCTCAACCACAACCAGAGGCTGTTGATTTAATATGCCTATCTAATATTGAAGAGGCTAAAGAGATAGTATCTAATGTTAGAACTATACGTAAAGAGCGCAATATAGCAAATAAAGAGCAATTAGAGCTATTTATCTCAACTGAGGTAGATACAATGTATGGCGCAGAGATTGTTAAAAAGATGGGCAATATCTCAGCTATTAACAACACAACAGATAAGGTAGCTAATGCGGCATCGTTCATTGTTCGCACAACAGAGTATTTTGTTCCGCTTGGTAGCAATATCAACAAAGAGGAGGAGATAGCTAAATTAACAACAGAGCTAGAGTACACACAAGGTTTCTTAACATCTGTTATGAAGAAGTTATCTAATGAGAAATTTGTTTCGGGCGCACCTCAAAATGTGGTAGCACTTGAAGAGGCAAAGAAACGTGATGCAGAACAGAAGATAAAGATTTTACAAGAGCAGATAGAGGAGCTTTCAAAATAGCAATCTAATAACCCCATAAAACAGAGCCTAGAATCATTTTGATTCTAGGCTCTGTTTTATGGGTATTATGGTAATAGATAGCTGATAAAACAGCTGTAACATTTTGACATTTAGATAATTATTAGTAGTTTGATGAAAATGATTTCATCAAACTACTTTTATTGGGGCAGTCGCAAAACTATATTGAATCTGTATTTCAATCAGTTACGACCTAATAATAGTTGTTCATTACCCTTTATTA
>CAYJCU010000014.1:0-32325 GCA_964368765.1 uncultured Rikenellaceae bacterium | reverse complement strand
GGAAATCTGCCCTAATTTTTGTACGCAAAATATTTTATCGGACAGTACTAATTAAAAATTTAACTTATGACAGAAAATAACAACGCAACAATCTTGTTGCTAAACGACATCAAGAAGATGTTAGTAAAGAACAAAGGCTCAATTAATACCGAAGAATTAACACTATTAACAGAAGAGCTAAAAAACAGCTCCGCCACAACCGCAGAATATACGGCAAAGTTAAAAGATGTTATCGAAGAGGCAAGGAAACCAATAGTGAAAAACAATCGCTTTACAGTAGATATACAGTTAAAGAGTATAATTTCTATTTTTATTGGGATGGCGGCTATTATTACCTTACTATCTGTAAAACTGTACTACGAAACACGCCCTAACTACGACCAGAGGGATAACGACATTAAATATAGATATATAAAGATGAAAGGCGAGGCGACACCCGAAACGATAACAGAGCTTGAAGACCTCTTTGAACTTAACAGGGACAATGATAGGATAATTCAGATGTGGCAAAATATTAAGGATTATGAAGAGACGATACGTCAGCAGATTATTAAAGAGGAGCAGGCAAGGCGCAACCAACTTGAAGCAGAACAATTAGATAGTCACGCAAAAAGTATAAAGACAAGATAATAATCGAAATAATAATACAACAATAAAGGTCGCCTATCAGAGATTAAGCACTCTATAGACGACCTTCTATTGCTATGGTTTTTATGGGCACTATTTTATTAGTTACCTTGAATAGAATATTTAATATGGTATTATAATTTTAATATCTACATCATAGAGTCGTCATCATTGGAAAGAGTCCCTCACGCCCCCTATAATGCCTTAAATCTCTTAACCATTACTCCGTATGATTTCTTTTTCTCCTTATTCTTTTCAGATTTTTGCGCAACCTTAAATAGGTTTGCCATATTGTCGTTGTAAGGGGTTTTATCACTTTCAACCCTTATTATATCAATACAGGTGCGCAACACCATATCTTTTGTTAAATCAGACTCTCTAACATATTTCTCTGCGCTTAGAATAATTTCGTTCAAATCTTTTCTCTCAAAAATGGCATCCTTAACCTCTACAATAAAATTAGTATACGCAGTATTTATTAAAGGATATTTTTTTTGCAGATTTACCCCAAAATCAAAATCATCTTGAGAAAACTGAGAATTAAAAAGCGTGTATTTCATCAGATTGGCTGATAATACTTTTATAAAAATCTGAAACTGATTATTATTATCAAACTCAACTACTTTATCGCTATTTTCAAGAAGAAAAACAAATATAGGTGAGTTGATATGACGAATGTTTTTAGCGCAAATATCCCTAATATATTCCGACGCAAGCTCCGCAGGTGTCAATGTACTTAGATAGTTAAGCAACACCTCATCAGCGGTCGTTTTTCTCATAAATCTAGAGTCCAAAATCCTAGAATACTCCACAGCGTAGGTTATATCCTCTTTAACTTTTGCCTCGTGAAAGCCAAGGATATTTTGCGAATCTAGCATCTTATTAATCTCTTCAACAAAATTTTCTTTTATAGCCCCAGGATCTCTGGTCAATTCAACCCCATTCTCATCATAAATCACAGTTGTGGGCGCAACAACCAACTCTAACTGCTTTCTTAACGTCACATCATCATCAATAAATAACTGACCAACTACATAATCTCTATTGATACTCTCAGCAACATCAGGTTTCGAAAATTCTTCTTCAACAAGCTTCTTGTAAAACTCACAATTACTACTTGTCATAGTCATAATCAATTTTTTATTCTGTTTTTTTGCCTCCGCCTTGCACTGCTCTAGGTTACCATTAAATATATTAACCTGCGCATTTGAAATAGTTGTTAGCAACACTAATGCAACTATCAAATTAATTCTTCTCATCATATTTTATATTATTTTTAAAAATTAAATACAGAATTATATTCTGGTTTAGCTATTGATTTAGCTCTCTTTTTATAGCTCTCTTTTGCTTGTTTATCTTTCTCATACTTTGCAGCTAATTTATTAAGTTTAATATCCTCATCATCAAAATTAACCTTAAAGTCAATATTCTTGGTGTGCATTATAGTTGTTACAATGTGCTTCCTTGTTTCGGTATCACAATTGCGTAAATATTTATCAACATCTTTATATAAAGAGGCTCTATCTTGCTTCTTCAAGTTCTCAAGATTATCTTTAATAAACACAAAGTATTCAGTTTGCATCATACTATGACTCTCAATAAAAGAGTAGACATCCATAAACTCTTTTGTAATCATTGGTGCTTTATTTACCAAAAGAAGTGTTCCCAATTCTCTCATAAGTTCTGCATAAGGAGCACTATAGTCAAAATCTACGAGCTCAATCTTTTGCAATAAATCTTTTAATATTGGAGAGTCAAATCTATTAATTTTTTTTAGAAAAAATGATATATTTTCTTTAGTAACAATATTCTCTATCTTCTCCACTGCCATAAAAGAGGCTAACAACTCCGATGATTTCTCTTTCATTCCACACTGAGTCTCTAAAAATATAGCATAATTAATAGTGTGGCTAGGGTTTCTACTCATCTCCTCTTTATGCCACTGATGACTATTCTCCACCTGCGTACACCTCTTTATGTGATCGGCAAACTCTTGTGCGTTATTAGTCGCCCCTAAAACTCTCGTCACTTCCTCTCCTTTGTGATTTAAGAAGAGGAAGGTGGGGTATGCGGTGATATTAAAACGTTCAACCAATTTATCTGGATCAGCAATATCCAACATATGTTTTATAAATATAAATTTATCGTTAATATAGCCATAAAACTCCTCTTTAGTCAAAACATTTCTTTCAACCGCTTTACACGGTCCACACCACGTTGCCGAACACATAATCATAATCGTTTTCCCCTCTGCCTTTGCTATCTTTTGCGCCTCATCAAGAGAACCATCGAACATCTTAATTTGGCTAAACCCTACAATATTGCATAGTGAAATTAATAGGATTAATAATAATTTTTTCATACGTTTATAATTTGTTTTTCATTTAAATAGTTCATCTTTAAAATGCAGGGTAATTCATATAAGAGAAGACACGTTCGCTCATCATTGATGAACTATAATGAATATCTTTTACAACTCCATCTCCACTAAATTTCACTTCAGAAGATATATCTATTGTTGCATCATCATCTATGTTATACATATATATATTATACTCTCCATCTTTATGCGTAGCTATAGTAAGATTGAATATTGGTTCCTCTGCTGGCACACCGGGTGCAGGAGAAAATCCTCTAAGATAGAAATTTCTAATAAAAGTTGATTCTTCGCCAATAGGTAACTCTAAAAGCAGGCTCTCTTGCATTAAATTTATATCTAACATATACACCTTGTTATCTATACAATAGTACAAGTGAGGTGTGTCAATATTATGGGCAATATTATTCGCATTGTTTATCATATACGTCGAAGGAATAGTTATTGTTTGCATGAAGGGATTAGAGAAATCCATCATCATAGCGTTGTCGTGCATTTTAAGAATTATCATCTCTCCGGTTGTCTTGTGTCTCATTAATGGATAAGAGAAGGCTGGATATGATCGTAGGTACCCCATATAAATAAGATCATAATCCATATTATTTGGGTCTATTCCATCTTCTGTGGTATTAAAATAGCTATTTACTTTTAACTCGTTCCTAAAATTTGTAATACACTTAAAACTACTATTGGTCTCATCAAAGACAACTGTTCCCATAATACCATCAGGCATGGTGTATCTATATTTTGATAGTTTCACTCCATCTAATGCCGCTAAAGAGTTACCAAATTGTCCGTGCCCAGAATTGGTGTTAATAAAATGTGCAGAATTATCTGTAACCATCAATGCCGAAGTTTCACTATACGAAACATATTTTATTTTTTTATCATCGTAAATTGACGACCCAAAGAAAATATTATTATCTTCCATAACTATCTCCATCTCTTTGGTGTCTAGCATAACTGTATTTTCATCAGATGTAGCATATAAAACAGTGCTTTTTTTCTGTTCAGACATTCCGGGAACTCTATACGCATAACTCGGCATTAGGGATAGACTAACAGCCATGCCTCCTAATTTCTTGCCAAATCTAATATCTAATAGATTCTCCACACTACTATCTTCATTATAAAAATCTATATCCGAAACATTTTGCTCCTCTTTTAACACATACCAACCATTAGAAAAAGCATCAGTAACCTCAAGATTCATTGAGATAATCTCTTTAATACCAGTATCCTTAGATTGAACAGCTAAAATTAGCTTATAAAGTCCTGAAGCTTTAGCTATTCTTGTGCTTAGATTTTGTTCAACAGATATAGTGTCGTGCTCAACAGGTTTATCATATATCTCCCCTGAATTAGGCTCAGGATAGAGACTCCAAGTAAATGTGTATTTATCTGCCTCCTCTATAAGTGGCTCTATATTAAGAATATCGATAGCTGACTTAACACTATAATCTTGTTCATAATTTGATACCTCAATATCATCAATTTCGATATATTCATAATTCCCTTTATCTTCAAAACAAGAAGTAACTGCTAGAATTAAGAATAGATACATATATAAACTCTTCTTCATATTATTATTTTTATTAATTATCTTCTATATATAAAATCCAAATCATTACCATTCTCATCTTTTAGAGGACCAGGTCCCCCATTTGATTCGGGTTGTGTAGCAAGCCAAGCATTATGCTCTGCCAAAGCCTCGGTAGCAAGTTCTTTCAAATATACGGTCATATATGATGTTCCCTTATTGGTAGATATAAATACATCATCCCAAGGTTCATTTGTTGCAGATATTAAAAATTCATGCTTTACTCGACTATAATTACCGAAACCACCAAACATATTAAACATTGCATCCCAACTTGCTGGTTGTGATACTAATTCAGATATTTCTACCATCTTATAAACATCAACAGAATCGCCTGCAATAAAGTGGTCATTCTCAACAAAAGTGATATTTAGATAATAAACATCTTCTTTTAGTGACTTATCTCTTAGTATTATTATTGGCATTAAAGCCTCTGATTTATTGGCTCCTATCACATAGTGTCTGCTAGCTTGCTCGTCATCTAATGCAACATAATGTACACCTGGCTTTGCATTAAGCTTATCTTTAAGTTCAACTTGTTTAAGAATAACCTCTCTATCAATATCCTTTGTAAAACCCCGTGTTCGCACTTTCACCCACACTGTGTCTTTAGTAATATCTGAATGGTCGTATATAAAGCTCTTTCTAGTAACCGAATCTACATTTGGAATAAAATCAAAAACTAACCTCACATCCTCATATGAGTACATTAGCCTCTCCTCATTACAAGAGAAAATGGAAAGTGCTATCAAAAGTAATATAAATGCTCTCTTTTTCATAATTCTAGATAATTGTTATTATTTATACTCGGTTTCTGGAATTGGAAGAATATAATTCTCTTCTACTATAGATTCGTTTCGCCATCTCATATTCAATGCTCCGAATCTCTTATATGTAAACCACATCTGTCCTTCAGCATAAAACTCTCGTTGATACTCATCAAGTATCTCTAATCTTAGTTCGTCATCTGTCATTGGTGCTATTGAAATTGCTATATCTCTATCAGACATATAGGTTACGAATAAAGCATTCGCTTCATTAATATCTGAGGCTGATTCTATGGCAATAAGATATACCTCAGAAAGTCGAATAATTGGCACCTGCTTATTTTTAATAGAGAGATTATTGTTCTCATATTTATTTACAGTCATTGCTGGTGTAGCACCCTGCACACTATTCATTATCCAAAGTTTGTTATACCTATTATGAGATGTAATATATGGATTATCAATATCGTTTATATTTGTATTTGGCACGGTGTATCTATCATATAAACTTAACTGAATATCCTGTTTCGTCTCAAAATTATATAAAAATTCTGCTCTAAAGAATAGCGGATCAACAACTTCTGCCATATTGGTACTATTTATTGATATAAGTGTCTCAGTTGGCAATGTGTAGTTTTGACTATTAAAATCACCATTCCCATTAAAATCAACAATATACTCCCCTTTACTTGTCGAATTACCTCCACTCACTTTAGCATTTATAATTTCCATAGCCGTTGAGTATGCATTCGCCTTATCATTATTATACAGATATGCTCTTGCAAGAAGTGCTTTAACTCCCCAATAATTAAATCTACTTTTTCTAAACGCAACAAAGTCACTCTGAATGGTTCCATCATTAATTAAAGATTGTGGGGCGTTAAGTTCTGTAAAAGAGTACTCTCCTACACTTAAATCAGACATCTCTAGTAGTTCTAATGCCTCAGAATAATCTGCAATAACATTCCCTATGTATTGTTCAAAAGAGAAATAGGCTGCATTATCTACCGAAGCAATAAATTTATAAGGTAGCTCCACCTTTATAGTGGCATTAACAGGTAATTGACCAAACAACCTAAGTAAATCAAAATGACAAAACGCCCTTATTGCTAAAGCCTCTCCTTTAATTAACATTCTTAACGATTCATCGCTAAAAACATCCTTATTTGTTTCAGTATGCTCAATAATCTCATTTGCTTGAGCAATTACATTAAACATATCTTCAAACGTTTTATCTATAAAATCTTCAACTGCATCATCTTCATAATCAAAATGTTTAAGATTTTCCTCTATGGTATTATCAACCCTAGTATTTGGCATCCAGTGTTGAGCCATATACTCAATGTAGGTTATAGTTAGGTTTGGCACATACACATCCCGCAGTTTAATATAACATCCGACAAGAGAGTTTTCGAAACCTTTTTCTGTAGAATATAGCTCTTTTTGATCAACTTTTTCTTTAGGCATAATATCTAGCCAATCACCACACGAGCTAATGAGCGATACCGACATTATGAATAATAATATATATACTGTTTTCATACGTTTATAATTTAGGTGTTATTTTCTAAAACACAATATTTACACTAAGTGAACCCCTTCTTGAGAATGGATATGCAAGTCCTCTCTCCCTCTTGATAGTTGAGATATAAAACAGATCCGACATATTAGCGGAGAAGTTTACGCTTTGTAGATTTAACTCTCTCTTTAACCATTCATTTGACCACCTATAACTAACACTAAGACTTTGCAAGGTAAACATGTTATCTGCTTGAATAAATCTAGAAGACATTTGCGTTGTTCTAGTTTCATTTCCGTATATATCATAGTATCCCTTAAAAAACACCTCATCACCAGCTTTCATCCATCTATCCTCGTAAACTCTGCTATCCACATTATAGCGGGTTTGGTACTTTGTAACTTCTACTCTATTTAAAAGAGTTTGATTATACTGCATTCCACCCCAATGGTAACCAAAAGACATGTTTAACGAAAAATTTTTATAGTTTAGCATTGATGAAATATTTCCACGAAATTTTGGTTCTGACTCTCCAACATATTGAAGGGCATTAGTGTTATAGTCGTATGTAACATTGCCATCTTTATCTAAGAATACCTCCATACCATTACTTGGATCAATACCTAATGAAGTAACTGCGTATAGTGCACTTTGCGACATCCCTTCATACAGTAATTTCACCTCGTCATTCACATTCTCTTCAAGATATCTCTCGTTCTGTTCTATGATAGCATCTGACAACTCGTCAATACGACTAACTACCTGTGATATTTTTGCAGATATAGTTAAAGAGATTCCTTGCGACGTGTTTCGTATTATGTATCCAGATAATGCAGCCTCAAAACCTCGGTTGCTTACACTACCAATATTATCTACATAAGATGAGTAACCTGTCACTTTTGGAATATCAAGCTCTGAAAGAAGAGAGTTTGTTTTTTTGCTAAACACATCTAACGAGCCATAGATACGACCATTTAACACCGAAATATCTACTCCAAAGTTGTATTGGTCCGTTGTTTGCCACTTTAAGTTTGGATTACCAAAGTTTGTCATCCCAACGGCATTCCAATACATATACTGATCATTTAAGAAGTATTCATACATTGTAAGTGACTTATATGCGCCAAACTGCTGCGAGCCTGAACGACCATAAGAGGCACGCACTCTCAAACTGTTAAATAGGTCTAGATTGCTAATAAATTTCTCTCTATGTATATTCCAACCCACACCCACACTATAGAACGGCGCGTAACGACTATCTCGCCCAAACTGCGATGCTCCATCAACACGAAACGACATATCAGCATAATATTTATTGTCGTAGGTGTAATTTACATTGCTTGTTAAACCGAGGCTTCTCGTTGTTGATTCAGAACCTGAGGGTCTACCATCTTTAGCATATGAAATACCATTAGGAAGAAAATCGAAATCAGAATCTAAAAATCCTTCAGCGGTAAAGGTGTAGTTATAATCACTTCTTTCTGTTAGTGTGTAGTCAATACCTACATACAACTGATGTTTCTCATTGAATAGTTTTGAGTAACTAGCTGTTAATCCTATATCATAATCAAAAGCCTCTCCTGTATTATAAATATAGATTCCTTTTCTTGCATAATCTTCATCACTATAATCATCAAACATAGTATTTTGAGCAGGAGTAAAATTATCGCCAGTTGTAAATAACTTCGTTATCCCTAATTTACCTCTTACCATAAGTCCTTCCGCTATTTCCCAATTAATCCCGAAATGATTAGATATATTTGTAGCGTTAGTATAATTTTTATGATTAAATTGTGTATTGTATAGTGGATTCTCATGAGAATAGTTTCCATTCTCATCTTGCCATCTCTTAACAATTGAACCATCATCATAAGTTGGTTTCCAGTAAGGATTTAACCTACTATAATCACTAAAAGAGCCATAACTACCATTATCTCCATAGCTTGTATTAATTGTTAAGTTATTCTGAAATGTAAGGTTTTTATACGTGTATGATAAATTTATAGAACCATCGAAAGTCTCTTTTAACGACTCTTTCATAACGCCTGCTGTACTATTGTGATTTAGCGATATTCCCCATTTAAACTCTGAACTACCACCACCAATTCTTGCTGAGTATCGTTGTCCAACACCGACACGTAATGGTTCCGATAACCAATAAGTATCTACCCCCTCAAGCACATCCTGTAATATCTCATTATATCTTTGTTGCAACATAATATTAATATCAGGGTTGTTTGAATTATATATACCAATACTTCTCTCTAGCTCTAATTTATCTGCAGCGTTAAGAAGATTATATGATGATAGGTCAGGCATCTCAATATTAATACCAGCACTAACCGACACGCTTAACTTGCCCTCTTGGGGTTGCTTTGTCTTTATAACTATAACCCCATTTGCCCCTCGTGAGCCATACATAGCTGTTCCCGCTACATCTTTTAGTATATTTATACTTTCAATATCTTCATCATTAAAATCTATTAGGCGTTCAATAGTTATCTCAAAACCATCCATTATAACTAATGGCTGATTTAATTGAGCATTTGCCCCCTCATTTAACTCTTCTATGGTAGTTGGCAGAGACGAATTACCCCTAATATTAATCTCAGGAATTGCATTTGGATTGCTACCTATATCATTATTTTGAACAATATTGAGTGCAGGGTCTATATTTCGCAACGTTTGAAGCAGGTTCTGCCCCTTGAACATTCGCAACTCTTTTTCAGTAATTGTAGATACCGCACCAACATAACTTTCACGAGCTTTATCAAAAATACCTGTCAAAACTACATCTCCAACGGATAACTCGTCAAGTTGCATCTTAACCGTTATACTCGATTTATTTATATTTACTTGTTGCTCTAAATAACCAACAAACGACACAATAATTTTAACACCTCTCTCTACTTTAAATGAAAAAGCACCGTTTTTATCTGTGACAGCCCCCATATGCGATCCTTCAACCAAAACTGTAGCTCCTACTATAGGCTTATTATTTTCATCTACAACCAATCCTTTTACTTGGATTTTATTATCTTGCGTATCTCCTGTTTCTATCTGTTTGTATATAGACACGCTATTACCATCTATTTCATAAGTATAACCCACTTTCGCTAATAAAAGTTCAAGAACCTCTTTCACGCTCTTATCTTTTACATAAAAGTCCATCTTGGGCACAGAGTCAATCCCATCATCCAATATAACAATTGTAACTTTAGATTTCTCCGCTATCTCATAAAGAATATTACGCAAAGAACTATTCTTTACATCTATAGTTATTTTTTGTTCTATAAGCATAGATATTGTAAGGTTAGTAAACCTTATATCTCCTGCGAACAGTTTTGGGGAAGTAATGAATCCTACACAAATAAGTATCAATAGTGTAAAAAATACTTTTTGTTTTGATTTTTTTGTTTTGCTAAGTAACTTTATTTTCATAACTTTGCAGTTTAGATAATTAATGTTTCACAACTACTATATGGCGGCAACCATAAGTGTTACATTTTTATTTAATTTTGAGTGTGAGTATCCAACCCTTGTTGGATACTCTATCTTTTGTGCATAAAATTTCCTATCTGATAATATACCTCCTTTCTTCATCATCGTACTCTACCTCAATGCCTAGCATTCTCAATGATTTAATAATCTCAGCTAATTCGGCATCTCTAGCAAAAACAGTTGTTATTGATATTTGTTTAGTATCTTCATTTTCAATAATAAACTCTACATCATACCATTGAGAGAGTTGAATTAGCAGTGTTTCAATATTATCTTTCTCAAATATAAACATGCCTCTTGTCCAAGCGGTATATTTTGCTACATCAACCTGCTCTTTCTTTATCTCACCGGTTGTAGCATCAGCAACGCATAAATCGTTAGGTAGTAGTTTAACCTCAACATCATTAACAACAACCCCAACAGAACCCTCAACCAGTACCGTTTTGACAACATCTTCTCTTGTGGCATCAACATTAAATTTTGTACCATAGACATACACATCTACACCACCTGTAGAGACAACAAATTTTTTATCAGATTTAACAACCTCAAAGAAAGCCTCTCCTTCAAGCTCAATACGTCGCTCATCGCCACTAAAGTGCTCAGGAAAAACCAGTGTACTACTACCATTAAGATGAACTAAAGTACCATCATCTAACCTAATTTTACTGATATAATTTGCAGGATTAACAAACTTATTATTTTTTAACTCGGTAACGGTATTGTTCGGCAATTTTGAGGTGCCACTATTAGTGATAGAAGCTAGATCAACAACACTCTTTACCCTCTTATCATCACCATAGAACTCATCAATATTTATCTCATCACCACTATTAGTGATAATCAATGGCCTCTCTATTATTGCTCCATTTTTTGAAACCTCAACGACAGGTGATATAATAGTCCCACCTATTTGACCAGAATAATTTATATATATAAGAAATGTAGCTGCTATTATGATTGCAGCAAAAGATGATATATATAGTGACAATTTACGTCGAGAATACATCTTTGTACGTCTACTATTCTCTATAGCACTCTCTATTTTACTCCACGATGCACTCTTATCAAAAGAGGTATAACTATTATATTTAGAGTGTACTTGTTCGTTACTACCAAACTCGTCATACAGAATCTTTATACTAGAGTGACTCTCTAGTATATCATTAAGTTCTTTTTGCTGATTAGGTTCAGCATTTTTACTTAAAACCAGTAAAAAAAGTTTAACAATTCTATTTTTTTCTATATTCATTTTTAGTGTATTTTATATTAATAACAAATAAAACACACTAATGAACTACAAAGAAGTTAAAATATTTAAAATAAAATTATTATTCGTGATTTTTTCTCTTATTTTCTGCTTTGCGCGCTGCCTTTGTATCATTACGGTAGATTGCTTGATATTTAACCTCTCACAAATACTCTTAACATCCAAGCAATCAATATAACTCAATTTGAATATCTCTCGATTAGAAGGTGGCAACTCCTCAATAATTTGAGAAATCTGTTCCAATAATTCACATTCAACCTCCCAAGCCAACATCTCATCTTCAGCACTGTCCTTTAGCTCTATATCATCTAACTTAGATTTAAGTTTAATGCTTTTAAGATAATTTAATGCTCTATTTTTAACACTCAAGAAGAGAAACGATTTTACCTTTTGTTCATTGTCAAACTTATACCCTTTCTCGTATATATCTATAAATAACTCCTGAACAATATCTTGAGCCTGCTCGCTATTGTTGATAATATTATTGCAGTAATAGCATAATTCATTAAAGAAAGTATCAAAGATTATCCTCAAATCCGCCTTACTTCCTCCACTAATTACATCTGTATTTACAGTACTCTTACTCAAATATTTGCAGTTTTAATTATAATTAAATAATAAAAAAATATAATTTTTCTCTATCATTTAGATACAAAGTTAAGAAACATATTTATTAATTCCAAGAGTATTATTCAAAATTATTAGGGGTCAAGTTGAAAAATAGGTGGGGAGTAAAAAACCTAAGCTAAGATTTTAGCTAATCTAAATATGAAATATGGTATATCCCTTACACCTCTTAATTGAGCTCTGAAAGCTTTGACTTTAGCGTTAAAACTTTCTGCCGACGCATTGGTAGCTCTATTAATAAAGTAGTTTGTAATTGTGTCATAGTTGTTTTTCATAGTATTAATCACAGAGTTAAAGAATTTTGAATTAAGAGCCTCAACTTTATTGTACCAGTGTGCTAACTTTAAAGTTGCCACTCCTTTAATGTTCTCTATTGTTGTTGCTTTATTCCCTATACGTGTAGAGTTATAAATCTCCGTTAGTTCCATCGATATATAATAAGCCTCTTCAATTTCAGGGTACTCGTGAAACAGTATCTCAGCTCTCCATTTTTGGTTATCAGTCCATTTAGAGAAGTGTTTCATAACAATATGCCTACTGCGCGCAAGTAATTGTCTACGAGTGTCTCCATTCTCAAAAAGGTGTGGAATATATTTGCGTACAAGCTCTTTTGATAACTTTATCTCATTATTCTCTAGGTCAATAGCTTTCCATCTATAATCAACACGCAAGTCACTAATAGCTTCATTCATCAGTTTTTGTACATGAAATCTATCAGACACAATAACAGCATTAGGGAAGGATTTCTTAGCTATTAACATCATTGTAGGACTAAGGTCGATAGTTATCTCTTTTACACGTAAACGTAAAGTACGTGGTAATCTATCAAGATAGTAAATCACATTATCACTCTTAGTCCCTTTAATCATTGCTATAAGAGAACCTTTCTTCCCTTTAGCTGTTTTATTGGTTATAATTGTATATAACTCTCCCTGCGATAAACAGGTCTCGTCCATACTTATATGCTCCCCGATATTCTCTTTAAATAGCACATATTCACTCGGATTGCGACCAACTATCCAATCGTAATAATCAGAAATATAGTGTTTGTATTGATAAGATAACTGTTTACCATCAACGCTATACATAGAGCCTATCGTCTTTATACTTAGGGTATGAGATTCAATTTGTAGCTTTTAAAAAAGCCACGAAATCGTGGGTTAAATCTGTCCCAATATGGGATAAGTCATATTTGCGAGTAACTATCTCATCAGTCTGAACATTGAGCCACTTACGACGGCGAATATGTAAATAACTGCGCTGTCCTCGTATCGGAAAATCTTGTAATGTTGTTACGGGAGTAAAACCCTTAGAACTATAAATACCGCCTTCAGGACGAGAAAACTTCTCGTCAAGGTATATGTGTATGCTATTATCTTTTTCTTCGTATTTTACTACATCAAAATGACTAACCACAAATGATGGTAAAAATAGGCGTATAAAATCTTCTCTTTCCATACCACAAAGATATAAATTTTTTTACTCCCCACCTATTTCTCAACTTGATCCATTATTAGTATCTAACAAATCAGAGTATCGAATTTAAGGGTCAGTTCATATGGGCACAATTTGGGCACAAATTATAAAAGAAAAATGGTTAATTGTCTGATATTTTAACAATTAACCATTTAACTCGTACCCGGAGCCGGGATCGAACCGGCACGAATTGCTTCATTGGTGTTTGAGACCAACGCGTCTACCAATTCCGCCATCCGGGCGGTACTACTACATTTGAAAACCGACAATATAATATAGTATCCATACTTTATTACCCCATTACGGCCACAAATATAACAACTTTTTTTCTTTCTCACAAATTTTTTTTCATAAAATACAACGCATTTAAACTATTTTTAACTACATTTGCACACTTAACAGTATGTAGTAATCAGAAATTGGCTTAAATTAATTATCGTATGAGTAATAATTACAACAATGTTGCACGTGAATGGGAAAGTACATTCGCTAGATTTTTTTCAAGTTCAATAAGTGGAAGCATTCTTCTTATTCTATCAGCAGCCTTAGCAATAGTATGCGCTAATACCAACGGATTGGCAGAAACTTATGAGTGGATTTGCAATCAACCTCTTCAACTCAATATCGGAGGGCATGATATATTATCTTCTGCCGAGGGAGGCATGACAATAGCTAAGTTTGTTAATGATGGTTTGATGGCTATCTTCTTTTTCGCTGTGGGGCTTGAGATAAAGCGAGAGATGCTTATCGGAGAGCTATCTAATTTCAAACATGCTCTACTCCCTATTATAGGGGCTATTGGGGGTATGGTTGTACCTGTGGCTATATTCTATGCGGTGGCTAATGGTTCGCCTGCTGAGAACGGTTTAGCTATACCGATGGCTACTGATATAGCCTTCTCTCTAGGGGTACTCAGTTTATTAGGTAAGCGTGTACCTGTTAGTCTAAAAATATTCCTTACTGCATTAGCCGTTGCCGACGACCTTGGTGGTATTCTTGTTATCGCACTATTCTACTCTCATGGTATTCACTACCTATATCTATTAGTGGCATTGGCATTAATGATAATTCTATATGTTGGAGCTAGATCAGGTATTAATAATAGAGGTTTCTATCTTATTATTGGAGTAATAATGTGGTTTATGTTCTTATATGCAGGTATCCATCCAACTATGTCGGGGGTAATATGTGCATTCTTCGTACCAGCACGCCCTAAGATAGACTCGCACCAATTCTTGGCTAAGTTACGTAGTAATCTAAACCGCTTCCCGCCTATCACTCAGATGAATAAGGGGGCAGTTATATTAAATAAGGAGCAACGTCAGGTATTACATAAACTTAATAACGCAACAAACCGTGTTATTAGTCCACTACAAAAAATTGAAGATTTACTTCACCCGATAGTTGCGTTTTTTATCATTCCTGTTTTTGGATTTATCAATGCAGGTATCGAGTTTGATGGTATGACAATATCCACACTAGCTAGCGAAACAACTATGGGTATAGTATTAGGATTATTGGTAGGTAAGTTTGTAGGCATATACACATTCTCATATATTGCTATTAAGACTAAGATAGTACTTATACCAACCGGTGTGACACTTAAACAGATGGCGGCGGTATCTATTATCGGAGGTATCGGATTTACTGTCTCGCTCTTCATTGCTGATTTATCCTATACAGGTATTCCAGAGATAGGAAAAACACTGCTTAACGAGGCTAAATTGGGTATCGTATTAGCATCCATAGGTGCTGCGGTACTGGGTTATTATGCTCTTAAGCTCACATTACCCAAGCCAGATAAAAAACCTAAACTAAAACATTATCAAATAGAGGGAAATAATTAAAAAATATTTGCTAATATGGGCTACATTGTTTAACTTTGTAGCCTATTTTATATATAGAAGAAAAAATCAGTAAACTATTAACAAATTAAATATTATGAATTCAAAAGCTTATATTGAGAGAGAAGATTTATACGGAGCACACAACTATCATCCGCTACCAGTGGTTTTAGAGCGTGGCGAGGGTGTTTTTGTGTGGGATGTTGAGGGTAAGCGTTATTATGATTTCCTTTCGGCATATTCAGCGGTTAATCAGGGGCATTGCCACCCTCGTATTATTGAGGCTTTGACTATTCAGGCGCAGAAATTAACTCTTACCTCACGTGCATTTTATAATAATGTATTAGGAGAGTATGAAGAGTATATGACAAAATATTTCGGTTTCGACAAGCTATTACCTATGAATACAGGTGCTGAGGCTGTTGAGACAGCTCTTAAGCTAGCTCGCAGATGGGGTTATGCTGTTAAGGGCATTGAGGATGGTAAGGCTAAGATTGTTGTTTGCGGAGAGAATTTCCACGGGCGCACTATTGCTATTATCTCTATGTCTACCGATCCTGATTCGTATGCTGGTTTTGGGCCACTTCTTAATGAGGATGCCTTTATTAAGATACCATATAACGACACGGAGGCATTAAAGAGAGTATTAGAGAGCGATAAAAATATTGCAGGTTTTATAGTAGAGCCTATACAGGGCGAGGCTGGCGTATTTGTTCCTAATGATGGCTATCTAACAAGCTGCTCTGAGATATGTAAAAAACATAATGTTCTTTTTATTGCCGATGAGGTGCAGACAGGAATAGCACGCACGGGGCGTATGATAGCTTGCGAGCATGAGAATGTTAAACCAGATATATTGATACTTGGTAAGGCGGTATCAGGTGGAGTTCTTCCGGTGTCGGCAGTCCTTTCGTCTAATGAGGTTATGCTAACTATCAAACCAGGCGAGCATGGCTCTACATTTGGTGGTAATCCGTTAGCTTGTAAGGTTGCTATGGCGGCTCTTGATGCGGTTAAGGATGAGCGCATGACCGAAAATGCCGAAGAGTTAGGAGAGTTATTCCGCAGTGAGATACGTAAGATAGAATCCGACAGAATAGAGTTAGTGAGAGGTAAGGGTTTACTAAATGCTATTGTAATACGCAACATAGAGGGTGTAACAGCGTGGGATATTTGTATCAAAATGCGTGATTTAGGTCTTTTAGCTAAGCCAACGCATGGTAATATTATCCGTTTTGCTCCGCCACTTGTTATCACACGAGAGCAGATACTAGAGGGTGTAGAGATAATACGCAAAGCCATTTTAGATTAATAAATATTGTTGTCCGGTAAAAAAATCAAAAAACCTAGTAACTACCTATCCTACAATAAATTAGTTGTAATTTAAATTATAGGGGCTTACAAAAACAAAAAATTTGATTTTTTTACTTCTAGGAGTGCCAATTTACCCAAAATTGGATTTAGGTGCGTTATAGGTGCCCTAAAACACACCTGCGTAGTACATGGGTACTTTATATGGTGGGTTTTAGGGTAGATATGACGTGCATAAATTCAATCATCAGGTTCGCCGGACACTACTAATTAATAAAATTATTCTAAAGTCTTTACGGTTTAACCGATGGTGAGATAAAAGTGATTGAAAGTATATAATATTTTTTGCAGTTAATACTCTATTACGCTATAAAGATAAAAATATATTGAAATATATTGTAATAGCCTATTATTCAGATGATTAATCATGAATAATAGGCTATATTTTTATTGTTTTCTCTTGCAAGGTAATATATTAATTATTAATTTTGCACCTTAATTAGTTAAAGATTACAAACAAACAATTTTACTATGTTAATGAGAAACCTATTTTTACTATTAATGTTATTTTCAACCACACTTTTTGTTGGTTGTGAGCAGTTTACAAATGATGATGATGATAATGACGCTAGCTCAGCACAATTTAAAATAGAGCTAGAGAAGATTTACTCTCCCTACTCTGATGGTGTTGTTAAGGTAATATTTAAAGCGGCTGATGATACATATCCATCATTTAGCAGTGTTGATAGTGGAGTTGAGTGGCTATCATTTGGCTCTATCTATGAGCTAGATGATGATGAGTTGAATCATCCATCATACTATGAAGGTGATGATTATGAATATTATGCGGCAGAACTATATTTCAAAGAGAATAACTCTACAACTACTCGTAGCACCAAGATACGTATAGGGGATGGCGATAACGGCAAAGAGATTGAGGTTATTCAGGGAAATGTGTTAGTGCCGGCAGGTACGGTAGTTAATAGCAGCAACCCTGACTATAATGAACTAGCCAAGAGTAATATGTGGATTATTAACGGTGGTAGCGAAGAGGAGATTAGTGAAATTTTAAGCAATATCTCTAATGGCAACCAGTATATACAACTTGTTTTAAGCCCCTCTTACAATAACTTCTCTGGTAATGAGATGCTAACATATATCTATTCAACAAGTATGTATGTATTGAATGCCCACAACTTTAACGGTTGTACCAACTTAAGAGAGTTATATCTCCCTTATATCTCAGAGATATATGGTGATCTATATTTCTACAACACGCCTAATCTAAAAAAACTATCTATCGCCCTGCAAACAAGAGATGATCTAGTTGCTGATGTAGTAGACCCATCTGCTATGCCAGATAACTACGTTTTAGAGATGTATAAGCAGATAGATTTAGTTATTGGAACTGAGAGTGGAGCAACAATTAACGGCACAATGGTAAATGTACCATTAAAAGACACCAATTCAGGTAGAGAATTTTACAGTTATGGACATTTCAACTCTGTTAATGGCGATGGATCTGCTAAGATGAAGAGCCCATTCTATATTAATACCCTTCCAGACTCTCTTAGTATGATTGAGGGGGATAAAATAGTTATTCTTGACGATGTTATTAATGAAGAGGGAGCAGAGAAACTAAAGAGGCTATTTAGCAGCGATTTTACAGGTTGGGGCGAAGAGGAGAAGCCCGTAGTGCTTTACGATATTGAGTTAACAAACCTTATAGAACTTTATGGAGAGGAAGCATTTAGCAATATAGATAATATCAGAACTGTTTCTGCGCCTAAACTAGAGAGGTGTGATGGTTCAGCGTTTAGTTATTGCTATAATCTTACCAGTGCACACCTGCCAGTAATATGGAGTTTAGATGAAGGGTTTTTCAGTGGTTGCGAAAAACTATCAAAAGTCTACGCTCCTGCCGTTTCTAATATGGGCGATAATGTATTTTATGGTTGTAACACTCTGGACACATTAGTTTTGGCCTCTAGTGCAGAAAGTTTTATATGCTCTAAATACAGCTTTAGTGGGTTCGATTACTCAAGAGTAAATGTAAAAACATCTAATAGCAACGGCACTAAGATAAGTGGATTGGTTTGGGTTGTTCCTGCAAGAGAGAGTGGTTCGTATAACACCACCGATATAGAGGTTGGGCCTTTCATGTCGCTTAATGAGAATCATGTTGATAACCTTGTTAGTGGCCCTCTTAATTTAGGAAGTATGCCTATTGATGGCTCTATGATAAGTGGGGATGTATGGGAGATAAAAGATACCGAAGTAATAACTGGTGCATCAACGCCATCGGGAAACCCAGGCGATATGTATAGGTTGATTCAGGCGCTTAACAGTGCAGGTAGGGATATTACGGTTATATTTACTAGAATGACTAAAATTCCAGATAGAGCATTCTACTATAAAGTAACACCTCCAGATGATTTTGCCTACCATGTTGGAACCGATAACCTTGTTGATGTTCAGGCACCAGAGGCTACTGAGGTGGGAGAAAACGCATTCTCTAGATGTTATGACCTGAAATCAGTTTGGCTACCTAACGTTGAAACTATTGGCGAAAGAGCCTTTTCTGAGGCTAGAATAACATCCGTTAATTTTGAGAAAGTAACAACTATCGGAGAGTATGCCTTCTCTAGCTGTAAAGCCATTAATTATATAAATCTGCCACTTATAACAGAGTTAGTTGATGGTGTGTTCTATGATTGCACAGGACTAGAGAGCATAAACGACGATAGTTTCCCAAAACTTACTAAGATAGGCAAAAATGTGTTTAGCTACTCAACAAATATTAAGAGTGTTACTCTAAGCGGTATCACAACTATTCCTACTAGTGCTTTTAAAGAGTGTTGGGACTTAGAGAGTGTTAATTTCCCAAATGTAACATCTATTGATGGTGCTGACTCACGAACTTGGGGTGCTTTCTATAACTGTAAAGCCCTTAAATATGTAACAATGCCTGCTTTAGAGGTGGTTGGTAAGGGTGCTTTTGAGAATTGCACAGCACTAGAAGAGATTTCGCTACCTAGCGCAACAGACATAAAAAGTATTGGTTTTATTGATTGCACAAGCCTTGAGAAAGTTTCCCTTCCTAAAGTTGATTATGTGGGAGAGAGCGGATTTCAAGGGTGTAATTCTCTTGTTGAGATTCACTTACCATCGCTTAAGTCACTAAACAGTTATGTTTTCTCAATGTGCGACGCACTAAAGAGGGCTAAATTCCCCAAAGCAACTAGCATAAATGACTACGCATTTAAGAATTGTGTATATCTAAATGAGTTAGAGGTGGGAACAGAGGCTAATTTCTACTCTATAGACCAACACTCGTTCAGTGACGTAGATACAGAGAGAATAACTCTATACACTAAAGCAAGTGAATGGGCTTATATCTACGGAAACAGCTGGAAATTAACAATAACAGGTGGAGCTCCCGAACCAACATTTAAACAAATTAATATAGCAGGGGGCATAATAATGGAGAATTAATAGAGTGCTATTAGGGCTGATTTTCAATAATTTGAAAATCAGCCCTAATAATTTAATATAAAATATTTGGCAATTCAAAATATTGTTTGTAATTTTGCGAACAACAAACAATATTTTATGAATATAAAGGTTTTAGGATTAGGGTGCAATAAGTGCAAAAAGACTTATTCACTAATAGATAAAATTATTAAAGAGTATAACCTTACAGCAACACTTGAGAAGGTAGATGATATTGCAGAGATGACAAAGTATGATTGCTGCATAACACCTGCAATTGTTATTGATGAAAGGGTTGTAATAAAGGGGTATGTTCCTAAAGAGAGCGAAATAAAAAAAATATTAAATATTAAATAAAATAATTATGAGTAAAAATCAAGGTATTGGATTTTTTGAGCGTTACCTAACAATATGGGTAGCTTTATGTATTATTGTCGGGATAGTTGTAGGTCAATATATACCCTCTATTCCTGATTTTTTGGGCAGATTTGAGTATGCTAATGTATCTATACCTGTAGCTATTCTTATATGGCTAATGATATACCCAATGATGTTAAAGGTAGATTTCCAGAGTGTTAAAAGTGTAGGAAAGCGACCTAAAGGTATTCTTATTACATGTGTAACAAACTGGATAATAAAACCATTCTCTATGTTTGGTATAGCGTGGTTGTTTTTTAATATAATCTTTAAAACGTGGATACCGCTAGACTTAGCTAATGAGTATCTTGCTGGAGCTGTTCTACTAGGTGCTGCGCCATGCACCGCCATGGTGTTTGTGTGGAGTCACCTAACAAAAGGAGATGCCTCATATACCTTAGTTCAGGTTGCGGTAAATGATTTAATAATACTAGTTGCCTTTGCACCTATCGTTGCACTACTTTTGGGAGTGGGGGGTGTTACGATTCCTTGGGATACGCTTATTCTATCGGTGGTACTATTTGTCGTAATACCTCTAACAGCAGGGGTTTTAACACGTATCTCTATTGTAAAGCGCAAAGGTGTTGACTATTTTAATAATGTGTTTATTAAAAAGTTTAACAACATAACAATTGTAGGTCTACTCTTAACGCTTGTTATTCTGTTCTCATTTCAAGGAGAGAAAATTATTGATAACCCACTACATATAGGGCTAATTGCTGTGCCACTTATAATACAAACCGTATTGATATTTTTCATAGCCTATCTGTGGGCAAAAACTGCTAAATTACCTCATAACATTGCAGCACCAGCGGGTATGATTGGAGCTAGTAACTTCTTTGAATTAGCTGTGGCGGTTGCTATATCTCTTTTCGGGCTAGAGTCAGGAGCTGCCCTTGCAACTGTTGTGGGGGTATTAGTAGAGGTACCAATTATGTTAATGTTAGTAAAAATAGCTAACAACACACGCAACTGGTTCCCAAAGAACGCATAAAAGGGCACTATAAAAAATATTTTAGGGGTAATTCATGAAATTTATTTTTATGAATTGCCCCTAGATTTTTTTTGAGCTTTAGTTATTACGCCTCCACCTTACTTGGGTGATGCATATTGCTCATCTCATCAAAATCATCAATATAATCTTGAAGCTCTTGTTCGTGCTCCTCCTCCTCTTGCATAATAGCCTTCGCTATATCGCAAGTTGTATAATCTTTACCGTGTGTATACTCAACAATACGTTGATACCTATATATAGCACAACGCTCTGAAATAACATTCTGTTTTAATACGGTAATAACATTAGGGTCAATAGGAGCATCATACTTACACTCAGCCAACGAAGACCACTGAGTAGGTGATAAAATAGGTGTCCCTTCTAGCTCAATAATACGTGTAGCCAACATCTGGGCATGCTTATACTCCTCCATAGCGTGCTCCATAAATTCGCTCTGTACTTCAGCTCGCATAACCCCTTTAATTACTTGTGCTCCTGTCCAATATTGATAAAATGCTAACCACTCCTCAGCAAGAGCCATATTTAACATCTCAATAACACGAGAAACATCAATTTTGTCTTTTAATACATCAACGCTACCTTTAGCCATAATACATTTGTTTTTAAAGTGAATATAACCCTGAGTTTTGGATAAGAAATAGTTTAAGTTATTTATATTAAGCGAAATATAAAATTAACAACAAGCTTTTTTTAGTGTGGTTCAGTTTCAGTGTGTTATTGTGAAAGCGAAGCGGAGCGCACTTACCGTACGTGAGCATCGTATTTTGCAATAAGGTGATGAAAATGAGCTGCAATAAAGAAAGTATGACTGTTTCTTATCCAAAACTCAGGTTATTAATATATATTTGCACAAAACAACAAATATGCCTGAGAGAAATAAGTTAAGAAAAACTTGGTATATATTTCGGATCAATGAAAATTTCCAGTGGGGTTAAACTAAATAACCTAATTTCAAATTACTAGTTTAATGTCCGCTTTTTTATAAATTACTTTAGTTTTGGTGTATCAAACTTATGACAAAAATGAAGTGGTTACATGAGAAAGACGTCAACCAATCGGTTTTCAAATTAGACAGTTTTTTAATAGTTTTACAACCACCACTATATATATGTGCAAAGGTCGCCTTTCTTACCACCCATATCTATTTTAACAATAAATATCTCCAACGGACTGACCGTTGCTCCTACCAAGTTGACCACAACATGATTTTACTAGGCGACCTTGTACACTTTTTTATATTGAATATACGTTATACAGTATATATAACAAAGCGGAGAAACGTGCTATTCGCACACCCTCCTTAACACTTTAATATTATAATATACGAATCTCTATTGCAAATATAGTACATAAATATTGATTATATTGTAACATTTGTTACTATTGGCATTTTTTCCTATCTTTGCAGTACACAAAGTACCGCATTATGAAAACAGATATATATAAATTTTTTTGTGACACTTGTACACAGAATGAAGAATACCGCGAGGCTAACTGTCTAAATAATTGTGAATTAAGGCACTATAAAAAGGGTGATATTATCATCAATTGTAGTGAAAATAGTCGTAAGCTTTACTTTATTAACTCTGGAACAGTTACTATTGAATTAATTCTTAAATCAGGCGCTTTCTTAAAAGCAAGAACCCAAACCGCACCCTATATAATTGGTTCAAATACATTGTTCTCCAAAGAGAGAAACCATTGCATCTCTGTTATTGCAAAAAAAGATTGTTATGTTTTTATTATCAACAAAAATGATGTAGAGGAACAAATGAGTAAATGTAGTATTTTTATGAGTAGGGTTATTCATGACTCTACCAACAAATTTGATTTACTACTAGATCATGTATTTATCCTCCTTCAAAGGAGTATCAAATCAAAACTAGCATCATATCTATTAACAATATCTAACAGCGAGGATAAGTTTACTTTTGAATATAGTAATGAAGATATAGCGTGTTATCTAGCTATAGAACGCCCTTCACTATCGCGCACTTTAAGACAACTAGTTAATGAGGGCATTATCACTTATAGCAGAGGTAATGGTGAGATTTTAAATAAGCACGCTCTTAAAATGTTGATTGAATAGGGAGGTTAATAGTAAGAGAATAGAGTAAAGGATTCGATTTGAAAAACGAGTAAACCTCAGCAAACAAAAATTATTCTGTTTGCTGAGGTTTATTCATAGAATTTTAAATGGCTTTCACCAATTCTCCTTACAACCATCAATACCCATAATATATATCACCTCCCCAGTAGGTTTCCAGCCAATATAGTTATCCTCATCTAAACCATCAAGAATATATGCATATTTCCCATTATTACTAATCTCTATTAACCTATTAGTGGCATCTTTTTTATCTTCTTCCGAAGAGTATGTATAACCAATAACCCCTATGAGCTTCATATCATCACTAGCTAGATTAGCCTCATACGACAACCTATCGCATACTCCATTTGAATAGTGATATAGCGGCTCAAAACCCTCTGCGTGTTCAACAAATAGCGAGCCTATAACTCCTGACGTACTATCTTGAATATATGCCGAGGTGGTATATCGATAATTGCTACCATTGTAATAGTGTACTAACGGAACAATATCAACAAGCTCTCCTAGTTGTTTTGACTTAATATATTCTATTGTAGCTATTTTAAGTCTATCAGCTATCTCTTTATCTGGGATAATCTCATATATTGGTACTATATCTCCACCATCTAGGTCTGAGAGTGTCCATTTAGCCCTATCTTCTGTATTATACCACTCTGTTAGATCTATTACTCCTGAAGTTATCTCTCTTTCACTCTGCGATACTTCGGGATATTTTGCCACATCGCCACCAAGTAGTTTTGAAGATATAGCTCCTCCATAGTTATGGTTTTCAACACCCCAAATACCAACTAACGTACCCGAAAAAATATCATGCACCCTCTCAACAGCTCCAGCCATAATATTATCTACCACATCCTCTTTTTCTTCATACATAACCACAGAGCGATATAGATTTTTTACTATTATACCCACCTTAGCATCTGTAATTACATGAGTTCCATATTTTGCTATAATATAATCTGCTGTTTGACTATTTATATCATCAACAAACTCATCACTATAATACTTATATTGATACTTAGAGGGCAGAAACATTATGTACTCTCTCGCTACCGAATAAACATTATCAACCGAGGCAAAAGAGAAAAGAGTTGAATAATCCTCTTCACCGCTAACCAACCTACTATTTGTTATTGTCTCAGTAAATAGTAAATCATCACTATTCTCATCAGGTAGAGGAATCTCTTTATAGGCTGCCAATCTATATAAAAATGCTTTGGCGTCACTCCCCACTTTGATTTTTGACTCACTAACCAATACCTTAATCGAAGTGTAGCGTAAATCATCTGCAGATTTATCCATATCTATAATCTGGCTTTTCACCGAGCTATCACCAAGATACTCACCCATAATATCATATCCGGCACCGACATAATGCCTGAAACTATTACTCTCTTTTGGCACCTCAACATAAAGGCGTCCCAATTTAGAGTAGGCAGGCAGCGAAATAGCACTTGCAACATCTTGTTCTTGAATATCATCAGGTGTAGAACTATCTCCACACGAAATGACACCGCCCAACAGAGCTATATATAGAAGTGATTTTAAATAATATGTTCTTTTCATATATCGTTATAATTATAGAGAAAAAATATTTTTTAGTTAATATTTATGCAAACATAGTAAAAAAAATGTTATCTTTGCCCATAATAGGATTAAATTTTTATGACAAAAATAAAAAACATTCAAAAGAATCAACAGCAACACCCTAGCACCTCACGAGTGGAGGTGTATAATGTGCTGTGGCTAGATGATAGGTATGAGAATCAAATAGAGTTCTCTATGATGGCAAACGATAGAGGCATTAATCTTATCTCTTTCCGCACGCTAGAAGCAGGTTTCGACTATTTAGAAGAGAATCTATCAAATATAGATGCTATACTGCTAGACACCACATTTTTTATGGATAAGGATGATGAGCTAGCCCACTCAATAAGCAAGAGTATAAAGGCTCTATCTTATGCTGTGGATAGAATTAACCAACTATCTTCGAAGAAATTATTCCCCTATTTTATTTTTACTTCAAACTCAGCCTATGAGAACGACAACACTTTTATTTCTACCTATGAAAAGTATTATCGCAAATATAACAAAGAGGATATAGAGCGACTATTCACAGATATACGCACAAGTGTCAAGCGTGAGATAGATGCAATAATACGCAATAAATATGCAGATATTTTTGAGATATTTACAGACAAATATATTGGAGCAGTGCATCAACCAACACTTTTTGATATTTTAAAAAATTTCGAAAACTCTGATAATGTCATAAATTCGGATGTGTATTATAACCCACTGCGCAAGATATTAGAGGCTATTTTTGTTATGTTTAACAGATATGGTGTCATACCTAATAGCTGTTTTAAGGAGGTAGGCGAACCAAATATCATGTATTGTAGCCTATACCTCTCTGGCAAAGAGATACGCTTTGGGGGAGGGCGATTCACTAAGGCTAAAGAGATATATTTCCCTCAGATAATACAAAATCATGTTTGGAACATAGTGAGTTATACCAATATAGGCTCACATAACGAGGCGCAACACAAAAAAGTAATTAGCGAAATAGCAGAGTTACGTAATAGTGGTGTAAATTCGCCATATCTACTATATGTAATAACCTTTGAGATGCTTGATGTTATTCTATGGGCAAAAGCATTTATGGATGAACGTTTTTTAAATAATCGCCAATACAGAGGTAGAGGCAGGAGATAATATTAGAGAGGCTCGCAAAACTAAGTTTTGTGAGCCTCTCTAATATAACAGACTTTAAATTACAGACTGATTCCTATATTAAAAGTGAAATATGAATTAGTTAGCATATAACTACTACTAGTTACATATATCTTAGAGTCATCAGTCATTCTTCCAAAGAAACCAAAATAGTTGACAACACTAAAATTTAATCTACCACGTGTAAACCCTAGTCCAAATAAAAATCCGCCATCATGCCTTTTAAGATTTAAGCTGTTATCAGCCCCTTCAAATGCATTATAATATGAAACCAGTAAATTACTACCCTTAAGTTTTCCACTCACACCATACGAATAATATCCACCACCAAGAACATCTAAAGTATAACGCTCTGCAATAGGCATTTTATATATAAATGTCAAAGGAACTGTAATATAGTTTAATGATAACTCATTACCCTCCATGTGCGAATATGTTACATCATTAGATCCAACATTACTATAATAAACTCCAGGCTCTACATAGAATGTGTTATCTTTATTAATAGCCATTGCATAGGTAGCACCTATATTAAATCCCACCCTAGGCTTAAGATAATCAATCATACGAGAACCTCCCGTAATAGTGGTCTCCATTAATCTTGCAACAACTACTCCACCACGTATATTTAAACCCTCATAATTATCACTAATAGCCTTAGCCTTATCCTCAGCAAAGGTAATCATATCTCCAAGAGGCGTAACATGCATATCAAGCCCCTTCATCTCAAATAAGAAAAGAGTCTCCTCTCTCTTATAACGGTTTGTGATTCGAACAAAAGCTCTATTTTTATCTTTATGCGCAGACTTTAATCTAGCATAAATATAATTTTCTCCGAAAAGAGCCTTAAAAGCTCTCTCCCTCTGGTCTACATCCAGCAAAGCATCTTCTATTGTAGCTACCGAAACAGGATAAACATATTTTTTATTACTCTTTGAATCGAGATACTTTTTATATTTATAATACTCTTGTCTATAATCTGGATTAACACTAAAAACATCATTACAATATGATGGATCAATAAGCATTATAGAGACCAAATCATAAACTTCGTCTAATTCATGCACTGTGTATCTTTCAGTTAGTGACTTAAAATAGTTGTGATCTCGCACCACCCCCCACTGCTGTGTGATAAGTGATTTAGCTGATAAACCCTCCTGCGAATAGGCAAAATTAATTGCAATAAAAAAAACAAATAAAAAGGTAAAAATTTTCTTCATACTTCTTTACAAATAAAACAAGGTTAATAACCTAAATTATTAACCTTATATTAAACATATATTTCTCCTATTTAGCTCCGCTCATTTTAGCCTCAATAGAGAGCGTAGCGTGTGGCACAACTCTCAAACGCTCTTTATCTATCAACTTACCCGTTACACGGCACACTCCATAAGTCTTGTTCTCTATACGAACAAGTGCCGCCTCAAGATATTTAATAAATTTCATTTGACGTTCAGCTAACCTGCCTGCCTCCTCTTTAGAAAGGGTGGCTGCACCCTCCTCTAAAATCTTGAATGTAGGCGAGGTATCGTCTGTTCCATTTCCACCTGTATGGTTTACCGTAGAACGTAATAACTCGTAATCTTCTCGAGCTTTAGTTAATTTACCAAGTATGATATTTTTAAACTCAACTAACTCCTCATCAGAATATCTTGTTCTTTCCTCACTCATAGCATTAAATTTTTAAAATGTTAATACTTCATTATCGCTTTCACACAAAATATTAATATTTGCGCACTATTTTATTAATAATTCACAAAGATAATAAATAATTGTTATAAAACCTAAAGTTTAGCAATAATTATGCGAATATTTTTCTCATCTATCTCTATTATCTCTCCCTCAACTAATCCTTGCTTAACCTCTATCGAACTAGCAAGCGTTTGTGATGCGATATAATCACCATGAATAGATATTGTTTCATCCGTAAGCTCATTACTCTCTATCTCTACCCTAACCTTGTCAGTCACCTCGAAATTAGAGCTCTTACGTATATTTTGTATTCTATTAATAAGCTCACGAGCTATACCCTCACGCTTAAGTTCTTCAGTAATATTAATATCAAGAGCAACCGTAAGCCTTCCCTCACTAGCCACTAACCATCCAGGAATATCCTCAGAGGTAATCTCAACATCAGCCAACTCAATAGGATAGCTCTCTCCATCGATAACAAGGTTATAACCTCCTGTACGCTCTATCTCGTTAATATCTTGCTGAGAGAATGCCATAATAGCAGCACTTATCTGCTTCATTTGCTTGCTATACTTAGGACCTAAAGTCTTAAAATTAGCCTTTATCTTCTTAACTAGCACACCAGCTGTATCCTCAATATACTCAATATCTTTAACATTAACCTCTGTCAATATAAGCTCTTTAACAGCCTCAACCTTATCTTTAAGTGTTGCATCAAGAATTGGGATAAGCATCTTTGTAAGTGGCTGACGCACTTTGATATTAACCTTCCTACGTAGTGCCAACACCATTGATGATGCACGCTGAGCTATTGCCATACGCTCTTCTAATTGCGAGTCAATAAGCGTATCATCAAAAGTAGGATAGATAGCTATATGAACACTCTCATCTCCTGCCGTTAAATCACGATATAATCTCTCAGCAAAGAAAGGTGCATAAGGTGCAGATAGTTGTGATATTACCTTTAAGCATGTATAAAGTGTTTGGTATGCAGATAACTTATCTTTTGTCATCTCTCCTCCCCAGAAACGTCTACGGTTAAGACGAACATACCAGTTAGATAGATGCTCATCAACAAAATCAGCAATAGCACGTGCCGCCGGCGTTGTCTCATAACTCTCCATTGATGTTGTAACATCTTTAACAAGAGTATTAAGAAGTGATATAACCCAACGATCTATCTCAGGACGCTCGCTTACAGGTATTGCCTCCTCTTCGCCCGTAAAGCCATCTACATTGGCATAAAGAGCAAAGAAACTATATGTGTTATATAGAGTACCGAAAAACTTACGACGCACCTCATCTACTCCATCAATATCAAATTTAAGATTATCCCATGGCTGCGAATTAGAAATCATATACCATCTAACAGCATCAGCACCATACTTATCAATAACCTCAAAAGGATCAACGCCATTACCTAAGCGTTTACTCATCTTATTACCATTCTTGTCTAGTACAAGACCGTTAGAGATGATATTTTTGAAGGCTACCGAGTCAAATAACATCGTACTAAGCGCATGAAGTGTGAAGAACCATCCACGTGTTTGGTCTACCCCCTCAGCAATAAAATCAGCTGGGAATTTCTTAGCAAAATCCTCTTTAGAGATAGCAAATGGATAGTGCATCTGAGCATAAGGCATAGCCCCTGAATCAAACCACACATCAATAAGATCACTCTCTCTACGCATAGGCTCTCCCTTAGCAGATACCAACACTATATCATCAACATTAGGACGGTGCAAATCAAAAATTTCATAATTCTCTGCCGCTAAATCCCCATCTTTAAACTCCGCAAGTGGATTATTACTCATAAATCCAGCCGCTACTGATTTTTTTATCTCTGCCTTAAGCTCTGAAACACTACCTATACACTTCATCTCTGAGTAATCCTCATTAGCCCATATAGGTAGAGGTGTTCCCCAATATCTTGAACGAGATAGATTCCAATCAACAAGATTCTCTAACCACTTACCAAAACGACCACTACCTGTTGATTGTGGTTTCCAGTTAATTGTGTTATTTAGCTCTAATAATCTATCTTTAAGTGCTGTTGTGCGAATAAACCAAGAGTCAAGTGGGTAATATAATACTGGCTTATCTGTTCTCCAACAGTGCGGATAGTTGTGTGTATGTTTCTCTATACGGAACGCCTTATTATTCATCTTAAGCTCCATACATATAGCTACATCTAAAGATTCGTCTTTATCTGTTAAAGTATCATCATAAGCATTCTTAACAAAACGACCTGCATAAGATGAATAACCCTCACTATCAACATATTTAGCAACAAATTCACTATCTAACTCGTCAATAAGATAGAACTTACCTGCTCTATCTACCATTGGATGGTGCTTACCTCCCTTATCAACAAGAATAAGCGGAGCAATACCCCACTGCTTAGCTACTCTATCGTCATCAGCACCAAAAGTAGGAGCTATATGAACAATACCAGTACCATCCTCTGTTGTAACGAAATCGCCTGTGATAACCTTGAACGCCTCTCCCATTGGCTTAATCCAAGGAAGTAATTGCTCATACTCTACGCCAGATAGCTCACTACCAACATACTCTCCTATTATCTCAAAAGGTATCTTCTTAGCATCGCCATCAAACTCACTCATTTTAAGCTCTTCATTCTTCTTAGGGAAGAAATTAGAGTAAAGTGGCTTACCTACCAAAACAGTAATAGGCTCAAGAGTATATGGGTTAAACGATTTAATTTTAACATACTCTATCTTTGGCCCTACTGCTAAAGCTGTATTAGATGGAAGTGTCCAAGGTGTTGTTGTCCATGCTAAAATATGTAAATCACCATCAACACCATCAAAAAGCTTCTCACTAACCTCATTACGCACAACCTTAAACTGAGCAACGCATGTGGTATCCTTAACATCACGATAACAACCTGGTTGATTAAGCTCGTGGTTAGAAAGACCTGTACCCGCAGCAGGCGAATATGGCTGTATAGTGTAACCTTTATATAGTAAATCTTTATTATATAGCTCTTTCAGCAGATACCAAAGAGTTTCAATATACTCATTCTTGTATGTGATATATGGTTTTTTCATATCAACCCAATATCCCATCTTATCGGTAAGACTCTCCCACTCAGCAGTATATTTCATCACCTCTTTACGGCACTCCTCATTATACTCTTTAATAGAGATAGTTTTACCTATATCCTCTTTAGTAATGCCTAATTTCTTCTCAACACCTAGCTCCACAGGTAGTCCATGAGTATCCCATCCTGCTTTGCGCTCTACCTTATATCCACGCTGAGTTTTATATCTACATATAGCATCTTTTATAGTACGCGCCATAACATGATGAACACCTGGAGTACCGTTAGCCGATGGAGGCCCCTCATAAAAGACAAAATCAGGATACCCCTCACGCTCCTCTAAACTAGCCTTAAATGTAGATTCATCACTCCACTGCTGCAATACCTCTTCGTTAATCTGCGAAAGATCTAAACGCTTATATTCATTAAATTTCTTCATACCGATTATATTATATTTTTCTCAAAATGCAAAAATAATGATTTTTTTTGAATTAGAGGTCAGAAAATTAAAAATTATTACTAATTTTATACTACAATACGCACGTTTTTTTTGTGATACGACTTAAACCCATCGCATTTGTTTCGCAAATTCTGGATTAATACTGAATTTTATTTAGTAGTGTCCGGCGAACCTGATGATTGAATTTATGCACGTCATATCTACCCTAAAACCCACCATATAAGATGGGTTGTGGATATTATTTGTTTTGCGATGTGCTTATATTGTTGAGGATTTCGAAAGCTTAAAAATATAGATGTAATGGTGTTACTTCTATTATTTTTAAGTTGCAGAAATACCAAAAAGATAAGTTAGCAGCGTGAAATAAATAATATTAGTAGTGTCCGGCGAACCTGAGGATTGAATTTATGCACGTCATATCTA
>CAYJCU010000013.1:0-35065 GCA_964368765.1 uncultured Rikenellaceae bacterium | reverse complement strand
TTCTGTGCATCTCTTCCTTACGCTTGTAAGCAGCACCTTCATTATTATATGCAGCTATTATTTCCGCAGATAGCTTCTCTGCCATTGAGCGACCAGAACGTTTTCTTGAGTATAAAATCATGTTTTTCATACTTATAGAAACTTTACGCTCTGCTCTTACCTCTACAGGTACTTGGAATGTTGCACCACCAACACGGCGTGACTTAACTTCAACTTGTGGCGTGATGTTTTCTACTGCTTGTCTCCAAATATCTAGAGGAGCCTTATCAGAGTCCTTCATCTTCTCGCCAACGATATCTATAGCGTTATAGAAAATATCGTATGCAATACTCTTCTTTCCATCCAGCATAAGGTTGTTCACGAAACGTGTAACCATTATGTCTCCAAATTTTGGATCTGGAAGTAGAATTCGCTTTTTAGGCTTTGCTTTTCTCATTTTGCTTAATTCTTAATCTAAATTAATAATTGTTTTTACTTTTTAACTTTAGGACGTTTTGTTCCGTACTTAGAACGACGTTGTTTACGTCCATCAACTCCTGCTGCATCTAATGCACCACGAACTAGGTGATAACGTACACCTGGAAGGTCTTTTACACGACCACCTCTAACTAGCACAATAGAGTGCTCTTGTAGGTTGTGTCCCTCTCCTGGGATGTAAGCATTTACCTCTTTACCATTTGTTAAGCGCACACGGGCAACTTTACGCATAGCAGAGTTTGGTTTTTTAGGGGTAGTTGTATACACCCTAACGCACACGCCGCGTCTTTGCGGGCACGAGCTCAAAGCTGGGGATTTACTTTTCTCTTCAAGTTTTACCCTTCCTTTGCGTACTAACTGTTGAATAGTTGGCATCTTTAAATCTTTCTGCGTTAATAATAATTGTTAATAATAATTTTATGTTCGACAAAACATAATACTTCTATAAGCGCACAAAGTTAATAATAAATTTCCAATCATCCAAATTTTAATATCGTTAATTTAGAAAAAGAATAATAATAGGCAGATTAATACCTATCATACTTTCCAATTGACCTATGATACATTGATAAAGCCAGATGATAATTATAGTTTGCAGCTATTGAACCATTGACAGCCGTTAGCCACGAGAGTTGTGCTTGCATAAGGTCTATGATAGATATTAGCCCCTCATTAAAACTATAATTACTAAGTGCTAACGACTCATCAGCACTCTTCATATTGTTTTGAGAGACAAACAGTTGTTTAATAGTTGCCTCAATATCGCTCATAGATGATAACACCTCTTGCGCAATCATATCACGAACCTGCATAGCATAATATTCGTCTGAGCGGATATTAGAGCGCTCTATCTCTGCCCTACTACGCCTACCCCCACCTGCAAAGATAGGTATTTGTAGTTGCGCAAACACAACTCCATTTAGTTGTAGGTTATTATCAAAATTTATTGTCTGTGTTTGATAGTTACCTGTAACTCCAACAGAAAGTTGTGGGAGATACTCACTCTTAATAACACGCAGTTCCTCTTGCGAACGATTAATCTGACTCATTGCAATCATATACTCGGGGCGCATCACCAAAACATCCTCTATCTCAACAAAAATTGGCGTTGTAGGAGATTTAATATATATGGGGTATGTGTGTATAGTTATACTATCTAACTGCATCCCCATCAATATATTAAAAGCAATCACAATACCATTACGCTCTCCCTCTACCTTTGAAAAGTTAAGTTCTGCCTCAGAAACACGTGTATCAATCAGCAGTAAATCATTTTTCGATATTAAGCCACTCTCATATCTCTCTCTAACTAATCGCTGAGTATTTCGCACTAGCTCTAAGTATCTCTTTGCAACATCATAATAGGCATCAAAGGCGGATAGTGTCCAGTAGGCATAATCTGCACCATATATAATATTATCAACAGTGAGCACTCTAGCCGATGAGGCTATCTCTACATCACTCTCAGCCACCCTACTCTTTCGTTTAATGTTAAAGCCTGAGAATATATTTTGTGCCAAGGTGAATGCCGCACCATAATTATATTGACTTAATTCAAAACTAAGATCACCTATCTCAAAATCTTGATTATCTAGTTGGTAATTGAAATTAATACCCCCTGATATTTGAGGTAACATACCACTACGTATTGCCCGTACAGCTAAAGCGGCTTGTTTTACCCTCTCATCACTCTCTTTAAGTTCAAGGCTATAAGCAAGAACCTTCTCTCGATACTCTTCAACAGCAATACGAGTAGTATCACTATTTGTAGCATATATTTTGATAGGCAATATCACTAATATTATAACAAAGAGTTTACACATCATTTTTAATTTTATAAATTACACAATACAAAACAGGGAGAACAATTATAGTTAAAAATGTAGCACCCAGCAGACCACCCATAATGGTTGCCGCCATACCCCCGAACATAGCATCTGAGAGAAGAGGCAACATACCAAGTATGGTGGTACCAGAAGCCATAGACACAGGCACAACACGTGATTTGGTTGCATCGACTACGGCACGCAGATGTGATTTACCCGATTTACTCTCTATTGAAATTTGATCAATAAGCACTATGCCATTTTTTATATTCATACCTATCAATCCCAAAAGACCTAGGAGACAGAAGAAATCAAACATTTTGCCTAAAAGAGATAGACCCAGCACCACACCAATGACTATTAATGGCAACATCAGAATAATAAGCAGTGGCTTCTTATATGAACGAAAAAGAATAATAAGTGTGGCAAGTATCAACATACCCGTAAGTGGCATCTGCTCTGCAAGTGCTATATTTGTATCCTCTTGAGTCTCTTCTGTTCCCCTAACAATAAACTTATAACCAGCAGGTGTTGGTAACGTTACAGCCTTTTCGTATATATTTAGATATGCCTCTTTAGCATTTTGCCCCCTTTTAGGCTCGGCCTGTGCCATCATAATACGTTGTTGATTTAAGCGACGTATCTCTTGATAGTTGAATCCGTATGAGATACTATCCACCACCTGACTAAGTGAGTAAACATCACCACTAGCCGAGAAGACAGGAATAGTGGCTATACCCTCAAGCGGATAATCACCCACATCTTCATCTTTCAACTTTATCGGCAGAAGTTGATCTCCCTTACGAAAAAGACCTAGAGTGAGCCCTTCACTAGCTATTGATAGAGCCTGAACCATAGCTTGACGACTAACACCTAGACGCTGCCCCTTCTCTTGTGAGTAGTGAGGTGCGAGGATAGAGACCTTATTACCCCAACTATTACGTATCTGATCAACCTCTCCTAGCGAGTACATAATATCCTCTATACGAGAGGTAAGTGCTATTAGTGTATCAATATTTTCGCCAACATACCCCATCTCAATCTCTGCATCAGGCACAGGCGACACCTTAAAGAGTGCCGAACGCACAGTTATATCGGGATAGTTCTCTCGCACATAACTATTAAATCGCTCTTCCACCGCCGCTGTTGAATCTTTAGTATGTAGCTCAATCAATATATTAGCATAATTAGGCATAGGTCCATACGAGGCACTAACAAGATAGTATCTTGGTGGCGACCCTCCAAAAGTTGTTGATACACGCTTTACAATAGGCTGTTTTAATAGATAATCTTCTATTTCGGCCATTCTTGTTTTAACATAATCTATATTATAGCCATTAGGAAATATACAATCTGCTCTAAAATACTCTTTATCAAGCGATGGAAAGAAATTTTGAGGCAAAACAGAGAATAGAGACAAAGCCCCCACAAAGAGTAAAACAGCTACGCCTAAAGTTACCCACCTTTTGCGTATAACACTACAAATAAAGCTATCAAACCACCTATAAAATCGCTTATCATAAAGCTCTCCACCGCTATTGGTTCGCTGTTTTAAAATCATATCGCCCATAGCAGTTGTTTGTGTTAATGCCAATATCCAACTCAAAGCAAGCGAGAGGCCTATAACTATAAACAGTGGTTTTACTATCTCTGCTACCGAAGCCCTAGCGGTAAAGAGAGGTAAAAAAGAGAATATAGCTATAAGTGTTGCCCCCAACAATCCCCACTGAGGTATTGTTGCTCCCTTTATAAAAGCATCTCTACGCAACATACCTGTTCTGATACCCACCATAGCATTATCTGTAACCACAATGGCATTATCAACCAGCATACCCATAGCAATAATAAACCCAGCTAAAGACGTGCGATTTAATCCAGCACCAAAATACTCCATCAGAAAGAGTGTACCACCTATTGAGAATAGTATTGAGCTGCCTATTAACAAACTAGCACGCACCCCCATAACAAACATTAAGATAACAATCACTATCAGTATAGACTCTATAAGATTGAGAATAAATTGGTTATTTGCCTTTTTAGCAATAACATCTTCAGGATATAGCGACACTAATTCTAATCCAGCAGGCATTCGGCTCTTATAATTATCCAGATAGTGTGTTATGCCTACCCCCGTAGCAACAACATCTCTATCTCCTGCAACAGCAACCCCAATACCTATTGCTCTCTGACCACTAACCGTAAAATAACTCGTAGCGGGCTCTTCATACCCCTCACTAACCTCAGCTATATCAGATAGTTGAATCAATGCCCCATTATTTGTCAAGAGCAGTTGCGACTCTATATCTTCAACTGTTTGATATGTTCCATCAGCATATAAATCAATCTCTAGTGCACCAGCTAGTACACTACCAGAGTTAATTATTTTATTTTGCTGTGATATACTCTGAATAATCATACTTGGGGTAATATTCAGATTAGCTAGTTTAGAGAGAGAGATACGCACATTGACAATAGGGCTCTGCTCTCCCGATAATACCACCCTCTGCACACCATCAATAGAACTTATACCACGCTTAATACGCATAGACCAATCACGTATCTCTTCATAGCTATACCCCTCATCAGCTGTTAAGGCATAATATATTCCATACACATCACCAAAATCATCATTAACCATCACAATAGCACCCTGAGGCAGCGATGATTGAAGATTAAGTATCTTGCGCCTAAGAATATCCCACACCTCCTGCACCATATCTATCGGAGTGTATGCTTGTAACTCTACCGATATCTTAGCAAAGCCAAAATAAGAGTATGAATTAATTTTATATAGATAAGGAATAGCGCGCACCTCACGCTCTATCACCTCTGTAACTACCCTCTCCACCTCTTGTGGCGAAGCACCAGCATAGCTAACCATTATCATAGCCTGCTTAATAACAAATGGGGCATCCTCTTTTTTTGCTAGCCTACCGAAAGCCATTACCCCTCCGATAAGCAGAATAGCCAAGAAGAAGAAAATAACTTTTTTGTTATCTATTGAAAAAGATGCTATACTCATATCACTCTCACTTTTTGATTATTTTGCAATGTTGTTACTCCAGCAGAGACAACCATTTCACCCGAAGATAGGCCGTTACTAATAATTATATCAGATTTACCATAAGGAGCACCAACGGTAACATTTCGTTTTTCAACGGTGCCACCATCTTTATCATATACCCACACATATTTCTGTGTAGAGGATAGAGACTCACTAACAGCACTCATAGGCACACTTACCATATTGCGATAATCACTATTATACACATCTATGAATATGGTACACGAAAACCCTATCTTAATATCATATTTTTCAAGATTGAACTCTTTATCATCTATCTCAACAGTTACAGGATAACCACCACCTCCAATAGAGGTATCAACAATTTTATCTGCCACACCCTTAAATTTCACATTTGGAAAGGGCTCGAAGGTAACATATATACTCTTATCTGGGGCATTTATAATATGTAATAACGACTCAGAGAGTGTGAATTTCATATCAAGTTCAGAGGGATTAACTAGTGTTATTATGGTTTGAGCAGGTTGCACACGCTGAAAATTATCCACATAACGCTCTTGAACAACACCTGCAAAAGGGGCATATAGCTTAGTATCATCTAATGTACTTTGGGCACTCTCATACGATGACCTATCTCGTTTATAGAGTGCCTCAGATGTCTCTAGCTCTTGTTGTGATATAGCACCGCTTTTTATTAGCTGCTGATACCTTTTAAGTTGTGATTCGCTCTTAATATATGCTGCCTCAGCGGCGTCGAGAGAGAGCTGATAATCTTTTGAATCAATAACAGCAACCAATTGCCCTTTTGTAATACTTTCTCCCTCTTTAACAGCTATATCAATCAGCTGTCCCGACACTTTAAAGGCTAAATTAACGCTCTGTTTAGACTCAACAATACCAGGGAAAGAGTAATTAACATAATCTAGAGACTTAGCCTCAACAACCTTAACAGGTTTAATAAAAGTGGTAGACTCTTTCTTCTTCTGACCGCACGCTGTAATAAAAAGAAACAGCAAGGTGGATAATAATAGTGGTAGTCTCATAAAAAAACGGTTTAGATTTCTACTTTAAAAATGTAGCAACCTAAACCGACTATATTACCAAAAATAACCAATGGCTATTTATAAGTATCTGCCTCTGTTCTTCTAAGAATATGGCGCATCCATACGCCATAAAACAGACCACACCCGTATGAAAATAACTGTACAAACGAGCTGACTATACTAATCCCCCCTACAACAATATTTTTACTACGCATTGACGAATCTAAAAACCATACCATCATCAAAAGAGCTATCGGGGCAAGAGCATAAGGTGACACAACAACAGATGCCGCTAAGGTTGCTACAATGTATAACACAAATAACAACGGCAATATGTGTACCAACTTTAACGACTTAGGGTATCTTATTGATAAATTTATACGTGCCAATCCAAAGTAGAAGACCTGCCTACGGAACGATTTAAGAGTTGAGCGACGTTTATGATATACAAACGCCTCAGATATTAATTCAGGAGGATAACCTGCTCTATCTATACGATAGCCCAGTTCTACATCCTCACCAGTGCGCATTCGTGTAAACCCCCCAAACTTATCATACGCCTCTTTACTATATCCCATATTACAGCTACGAGGATAGAATTTTACAACCTTACGCTTACCTCCTCTTATGCCACCGGTAGTAAAGAAAGAGGTCATTGAGTAATTAACAGCCTTCTGAAAATTAGAGAAATCATCAGATGCAGCATCAGGTCCACCAAAGAGATAGACGCCACTATTTTTAAGATAGTTATTTAGTATCTCAATATATTGTGGAGGTGCAACACAATCTGAATCAAGGTAGATGATATATCTTCCACGAACTAATGCAGAGCCATGATTACGGCTATCTCCTGCACCCGTATTAGGTTTTGAAAGGTATCTCACATCAATAACACCCTCATATTCACGCACAACACTCTCAGAAGATAGACTAGAGCCATCCTCAACAACAATAAGTTCAAAATTATTATCTGTCTGCTGTGCCAACGATTGAAGTAACTCCTTCATCTCGTCGGGTCTGTTATATACGGGTACTACTATTGATATAATTAACTCTCTCTCCATACTACCTATTTAATAGCTTTAAACATGCGGCTAAAACGAATACCCCCCTCAGGTGCTTTAGAGAACCAAACAAAACTAGCTTTACCCACTATGTGATCTTCAGGAACAAAGCCAAAGAAACGAGAATCAAATGAGTTAGAGCGGTTATCTCCCATCATTATAAAGTAGTTCATTTTAAATGTATAGCTATCGCTCTTCTCTCCGTTAATATATATATCCTCTCCTTTAACTGTCAAATCGTTATCCTCATACACCTCTATAACACGACGATATAGAGGTAAGTTATCTGCAGTTAGGGCGATAGACGAGCCCTTACGAGGTATCCAAAGAGGGCCAAAATTATCCTCAGACCAATCATATTTATCTGGCGAGTGTGGGAATACAGCAGCGTTAGAGGCAGAACCCTTAGGAGTAACAAGGGGTATTAGTTCAATAACACCATTATAACTCCTCACCTTTTCTAGCTGACTATCACTAATCATAGCCTCAGTGATACTAGGCTTACGAGCCAATATCTGATCTGTTGTTAATCCCATATTAGCAATATCACTATCTTTTAACTGTGTAGAGGTGTGACGAATAGCATAAACCTGCTGTTTGCCTGCAATATTAAAACCACTCTTCTTTCCATCAATATATACATCACCGTGTATAATCTCTAGTGTATTACCAGGCAAGCCAATAGCACGTTTGATATAGTTATCACGCTTATCCACAGGATGAACCATTATATCACTTGTAGCCCTTACAGCCTCACGACCATATTGACGCACATAGTAGTAGTAGTTATCTTGTGGCGACTCTACCAATACTGTATCACCCTCAGGATAGTTAAACACCACAACATCATTATGTTTTAGGGTATCACAACCCGCCAAACGTCTATAAGGACGCTTAATCCACTCTACATACGATTTCTGTTTTGGGTTTAACGGATTAATATTATGAACCAGCGGAACAGATATAGGTGTATTTGGTAATTTAGGTCCATAGGCAACTTTACTAACCCCTAGATAATCTCCCACTAAAAGAGTTTTTTCCATAGATGGCGACGGAATAACATACATCTCAACAAAGTAGGTACGTATCAGCGAGGCAACAACCACCGCAAACAAAAGAGCCTCTACCCATCCCATAACACTTTTATAGGTAGGTTTCTCTTTTTTCAATCTAAGATGCTTACTCCAAAATAGGCGGTAGTAGTGCTTTGATATGTAAATATCGTATATGATAGGTAGGCCTATTAGTGTCCACCAAAGACCCGACCACACCACAAACATAAGGGTGTATGCAAGAGCAACTGCCCCAAATCTAAACCATCTATTACTATATATCTCTCTTATCTTATCCATAATTTATAAAATTATATAACTCTTTTTTTAAAATAAATCTTCCATTGAAAAGCAGCCTCTCTTACCTATCAAGAAACGTGCTGCCACCACCGCACCCTGTGCAAAACCAGCACGACTATTAGCTCTGTGTGTTATCTCTATCTCATCAATAGCAGAATCCCACACCACCTTATGTGTCCCTGTTACTGAGGCACGCCTTAGTGCCACTACATTCATATCTGTTGGCTCAATAGAAGAGCCTAGTACCCATCTATCTTTACGCTCAATATTGTCAATAATATCATCAGCAAGTGTTACGGCTGTACCACTTGGGGCATCTAATTTAGCTGTGTGGTGTATCTCTTCTAGCGTTACATCATACTGTTCAAAAGAGTTCATCATCTTAGCTAGCATCTTATTTATTCTAAACATAAGATTTACACCAATACTATAATTTGAGGCATAAAAAAAGGCTCCACGTTCGCTCTCGCACAACACCTTAACCTCTTCTAACCTATCAAGCCACGCCGTAGTGCCACACACAACGGGAATACCACATTTAATGATTGCAACAACATTATTATATGCTGTATCAGGTGTTGAGAACTCAATAGCCACATCAATACCCTTGAGATTTTCAGAGGTTATATCGCAACTATTCTCTCTATCAACTATCAATCCCACACTATCGCCTGAGGCATTTAAGATACGCTCTATCTCTCGCCCCATTTTGCCATAGCCTATAAGTGCTACATTCATATTTTTCACTTTTTAAACTACAAATATAAACTTTTTTTAGTTCATAACAAAAAAATAGTATCAATTACAATGTTAATATCATTTTATTTAGCATACACAACTCATTATCAGTATAATGTAATAATGATTTAATATACTTTTTTTACACTAAAACTTTTGGGCAATATTATTGATAATAGAAGTTATGTAAAGCAAAAGATATAAAATTATGAGACGTTTAATATTTATTTTAGTAGTGGTTATACTAAGTGGATGTGGATATTTCCAATCGCTATTTGGCACAGGCGAAACAGAGACAAACAAAACAGTTTACACATTCATCCCACCTGTTGATACAACAACAAGTAATATTGAGGTTATAACCACAGTGAGCCAAGATGAGGTTGCTAGTAATGAGGCGGTCAGCAGTTATGAGAGTGTAGATATTGTTGAGACAACCGAGAATAGTGTTGAGATAGACAATAGTGATGAGAGCTCTTCTAATTTAGGTAATATTAGTATAAATACAACTACTGAGGGCAATGCCGATGTTACATCTCCCATATTACGTCGGCAGGAGATAACCCCTAACTCCAATATGGCGGTTATCTCTATGCCCATCAGAAGTAGGGGGGATTCTGTAAAGGTGGATTACAAAATAGATATACCTAGTGGTATGGTATCATCTAAAGAGCGCATAACACTTATCCCTACAATGGTTTTTGACGGACGTAAAGAGTTAGGTCAAAAGGTTAATATACAAGGCGAAGGTTTTGAGGCTGAGCCAAATATTATCACAATACCATATAGTGGCGGTGTTTTTAAGGGCTCGGCAATATTTCATTATGATGGTACCCCCGCTGATAATGTAGCTTTTTACCTTATTATGGAGACAACTATATATGGTAAAAACAAATTCGGGAGTGCAGAAGATGGCGAGATAATAGATACTATATTCAGCACTAAGGGTATAAGTGTTATTGACAGATTGCTTAGGATAGCTCCATTTATTCAAACAGCAGATAGAGATAATATGCTTCTTGACTCAATTATTTCGCAGGTGGCGATAAGACTTTCACGTAACCGTGCACTGAGTGCATATAAAAAAGATTCTATTCTATCAGCGATACGAAGTAACTATATGGCAGCTATTATTGATAACAATCTAGGGGTTATGGCTTATCAGAACGGAGATAAGAGAGAGGCTAAAGAGCTATTTAATCAGGCTAAAGAGCTAACCGACATACTAGAAGAGCCTCGAATGAACTCTGCACTGATTGCCCTTGATGAGGGAGATTATGCACGTTTCCGTGAAGAGATAACAGAGGGGCATCTACTTGAATTTATCAATGGTAACTATGAAGATGTTATTGACGAGCTTACTGGGCACAATAGGGCATTAGCTCAAATACTAATATCGCGTCTTAACATGGCAGAAGAGACACTAAGTGAGCTTAATGATAATCATGGTGATATATTAAGATTAGTAATACACGCACATCGTGGTGATAACTACAAAATAGACTCCATTATGAGTAACCATGATGAACGACTAAAAGAGCACGATGATTTTCATATAGTTGCCAATGAGGTAGATATATATCGCTAGGGTTTACGGCAGTACGAGCATTTACCACATGGCTCTGTTGCCTCCTCACCGAAGTATTCACAGATGATAGTGGTTTTGCATTTATCATTACTATCAATATAATTATCTACAGCTTGTAGCCGAGCCTCAGCACTACTCTTACGTGTCTCATATAGTTCATGAGGTATATGTAGGCTGCTTAGAGGCAGACGCTCTTCAATAAATGATAATACTGCACTATCTCTAGATGGGATATATTTTATAACATGTTGGCGTGAGAGATTAAGCAAGAACTCTTTTACCACCTCAACACTATATCCTGACTGGCGAGCTACATACTCTTCATCAATAGATACAAAATTTGAGAAGAGACCAGAGTAAAGCCTTAGGATAGCTGCAACAAAACCATCTATCTCTCTATTACGTAGTCGTATGCGGTATAGTTCATCTCTTTGTACAATGAACATTATCCGTGTACGACTCGTAAACTCTTCACTGAGCGACACATAACCCAAATATTGGAGTAGTTTAATAGAGTGATACACACCTGTGCTATATATCTTAAATTTCCTGCAAAATTCCATAATATCAAAAGAGTAACCCTCATCTTTACCACCTCCTATCGCTATTTGGTAGTGATCAAAGAGCTTCTCATATACTGAGGCAACATCTTTACGAGATGGGAACGACGATATTAAACGTGCAGCACTGCTACGCCTATCACTATCATCATATAAAAGAACAGCAAATGACTCTTTACCATCACGACCAGCTCGCCCTGCCTCTTGGTAGTAGCTCTCTAGTGATGATGGTGGCGAAAAGTGCACAACAAATCTAACATCTGCCTTATCTATACCCATACCAAAAGCATTAGTAGCCACAATAATACGTGTTGCACCACTCATCCAACTATCTTGACGTGCTTTACGCATCTGCGAAGACAAACCAGCGTGATAGAACTCTGCCGACACCCCCTCAACAGCTAATCGTGCAGCTATATCCTCACAATCTTTCCTGCGTGAAGCATATATAATACCACAACCATTGATATTAGTAACTACACGCATAACCCTATCAAACTTATCCTCGCATTTGCGAACTAAGAATGATATATTATTACGTTTAAAACTTTGTCTATATATAAGAGGATTATTTAATGATAGATATTTAACTATATCATCAATAACAATAGATGTTGCCGTAGCTGTAAGTGCAACAATAGGCACATCGGGCTGTAACTCTCTCAGCGTACTAATCTGAAGATAAGGCGGACGAAAATCGTACCCCCATTGTGATATACAGTGCGCCTCATCAACAACTATCTGAGCCACATTCATACGTGCAAAACGATACTTAAAGAGAGAGGTCACTATGCGCTCAGGCGAAACATATAAAAATTTATAATCGCCATAAATGCAGTTATCAAGTGTATAATCAATATCGGCACCACGCATACTTCCATCAATAGATAGTGCAGCGATACCCATTGCGCGCAACCTATCAACCTGATCCTTCATCAATGAGATAAGTGGTGTGATAACAACTGTTACACCCTCTTTTATTAGTGCAGGGAGCTGAAAAGTGAGTGATTTACCGCCACCCGTAGGCATAAGCACAAGGGTGTCATTGCCCGAAAGGATATTCTCTATTATCCCCTCTTGCCCCTCTCTAAACGAGCTATAACCCCAATACTCTTTTAGGGTGTTTTCTAGTTCAACCCGTGCCACCCTAACTACTCTTTAACCTCCATGCGATACAATTTATCGCCTCTGCGAACAAGCTCAGGAACAGGTATAGAGCACTTAACACCCTGAACAACACTCTCAACAGGTGTTAAATCTTCACGTATCTCTGAAATAATAACATCTACAACTCCAGTAGTCTCTCCAACTATAATCGTCTCATCATTAAGGTATAACGGAGCTGCCTCTACCAACACCTCAGCCACACCTAACTTAGCATAATAGTTTGTTATCTTGCCAACATACACCTTTTTACGTGTTGCCGAAGAGCCATAATTTTTACTCCACTCTCCCAAACGTTGCCCTAGATAGTAGCCACCCCAAAAACCACGATTAAAGACCGTTGATAACTTCTCTTTCCATTGAGATATTTTCTCATCACAAAAACTATCATCTATAACACTCTCTATTGCCTCATTATAACACTCGCACACACGCTTAACATACTCAGCAGAGCGAGCACGACCCTCTATTTTAAGAACCCTAACCCCTGCATCAAGCACCTCATCAAGGAAATCAATAGTACACAAATCTTTAGGCGACATTATGTGCTCATTCTCAACAACAAGCTCTGCGCCTGTATCTCTATCTTTAACCTCATAGCTACGTCTACATATCTGACGACAACTACCTCTATTAGCAGATACATTAGCATCATGCAGAGAGAGATAACATTTACCCGATACCGCCATACATAGTGCCCCATGCACAAACATCTCTATCTCTACAAGCTCTCCTTTAGGGCCTCTTATATCTCGCTCACGTATCTGGTTATAGATATATTTTACCTGTTTAAGGTTAAGCTCTCTAGCCAACACAACAACATCCGCAAACTGAGCATAGAAAGCCACTGTCTCTATATTAGAGAGATTAAGCTGTGTAGATATATGCACCTCAACACCTATGCTGCGAGCATAGAATATAGCAGCTTGGTCTGAAGCAATAACAGCTGTCACACCAGCCCCCTTAGCGCAATCAACCACCTCTTTCATTGTGTTAATATCTTCATCATAGATAACACAATTGACCGTTAAATATGATTTAATATTATTCTCGTTACATATCTCAACAATTTTCTCTAAATCGGTAAGGGTGAAATTAAAAGATGAGCTACTTCTCATATTTAACTTCTCAACACCAAAATAGATGGCATTAGCACCACCCTGTATAGCAGCAGAAAGTGACTCATAAGAGCCCACAGGTGCCATTATCTCTATATTTTTTCTTGAATAATCTCTACTCATAATAGTTTCCTTTAAATGTAAAATGTTTCTGCATAAGGTAGCTAAAAAGAACTGTTACAACAGTCATCATAGCATTTGATATAGATGGAAAAACACCTATTGCTACCAAACCCTTGATACCCCCATATTTAATGAATATATTTGCAAGGGTAACCATAAGATAACGCACCCTCTGCGTGGAATCGCTCAGCGGTGAGTTTTGAAATGTTATATTCTTTGCCAACCACAATCCAGTAAGAAATATTATTGGAAAGGTAATAAGATATGATGCCACCTCAGGAGATATAACAATAACTCCTAAATCTAAATCTTTTTTTGCCAATACAAAGTGAAACAAGATGAAATAGATAATCATATCTAACACCATATTTGAACCACCTGTAACTGCATACCTAAATGTCTGAAGTGGTACCAATCTCCTAATAAAAGGAAAATAGAACCAATCTATAAACTTTACTAAGTTACTCTTTATCGCCATCTACACTCTTTTTAATTCTAAAGGTACGCTTTATACCACCACTCTTTTTTACCTTATCTGGGTTACTCTTAACATAACTCTCCCAACTGCTCCCACCTTTACTACTAGAAAAGCGATTAGTTGATTGATAGTAGTGACAAAGTGCCACAGCTAACCCATCAGTAGCATCTTTTGTTTTAGGAAGAGCATTAAGTCCAAAAATACTCTTTAGCACATTAGCCACTTGCTCTTTAGAGGCAGCACCCTCACCACAAATAGCCACTTTAACCTTTGTAGGGGCATACTCAAAAACAAGAGCCTCTCTACTTAGTGCCGCTGCCATAGCCACACCCTGCGCACGACCCAGTTTAAGCATACTTTGAACATTCTCTCCATAGAAAGGAGCCTCAAAAGCCACCTCTTCAGGATTATATAGCTCTACCAACGCCTCAACACGCTCATAAATGCGTCTTAACTTGATATATGCATCCCCCTCTTTAGATAAATCGATATGTCCCATAGTAACATATTGTGGACGCTTGCCCACAATACGAATAACACCATAACCCATCTTATTAGTTCCGGGGTCAATGCCCATTATAACCTTACCCTCTAGTTGCGCCATTGATATAACTATTTCAGCTGCTCTTTTAGTGCCTTAATCTCTTTTTTTAATGTTGATATATCATCCATAATCTGAGGTAAACGCTTATAACCCACAATAGAGCGACGTGTTATACTAGCATTCATTGCTGGCGAACCCATAACAATTTGTCCAGCATCGGTAATACTATTAGCAATACCAGATTGTGATGTTACTTGCGTACCATCGGCAATAGATATGTGTCCTGCCATACCAACTTGGCCGCCAAACATACACCACTTACCTATCTTAGTAGAGCCTGCAACACCCACCTGCGAAGCTGCAACAGTATGCTCATCAATAACCACATTGTGAGCAACCTGCACTAGGTTATCTAACTTAACACCCCTACGTATGATGGTTGAACCCATAGTAGCACGGTCTATACAACAGTTAGCCCCTATCTCTACATCATCCTCTATTATTACATTACCTATTTGAGGTATCTTCTTATATCCATCTTTTGTTGGAGCAAAACCAAAACCATCAGCACCTATAACCGTACCTGAGTGTATTGTTACATTATTACCTATAACACACTCTTCATAGATAGACACATTGGCAAAGATAGTTACATTATCTCCAATCTTAACATTATCGCCTATATATACATTAGGGTATATCTTAGTCTCTACACCAATAGTAGCTCCCCCCTCAATAACAGCAAAATCACCAACATACACATCACTAGCCACAGTTGCCTCGTCGCTAATTGAAGCTCTTGCTGAACGCCCTCTCTTCTGCGGTTTATTAGCTACGTATAGCTCTAAAAGGCTGGCAAATGCTTTATATGCATCATCAACCTTGATAAGCGTAGCATTTACCTCACTAGTAGGTTCGAAATCTCTATTTACCAACACAATAGATGCATTTGTTGTGTATATAAAGTTCTCATATTTAGGATTAGAGAGAAAAGCTAACTCCCCCTCTTTTGCATCCTCTATTTTACCTATTGAGCTAACTACCGCCTCGCTACTTCCTATTATATCTCCATTAAGGAATGATGCTATAATCTCTGCTGTAAATTTCATAATTTTTATATATTAATGCAAATTAAGTTTAACAATATAATTAGTCTAACCATGATGAGGTCTAATTTATTGATTTTTCAATACACCCTTTTTCTTAGCGTGGGTACTTATATTTAAAAGTAATCCAACAGCTATTGACATAGTAACAAGCCCCGAACCACCATGACTAAGGAATGGGAGTACCAAACCCGTAACTGGTAAATATCCCACATTAACAAGAGAGTGAACAAGTGCTTGAAAGGTTATAAATAGTGCTATACCGATACATGTTATTGCCTCGAAACGATTATCCAACCTACTAGCTATATGAATTGCTGTTTTCATTATTCCAAGATAGATGAAGAACAGCACCCCCACTATCAATATACTATACTCCTCTACTAGAAAAGCAAACATAAAATCAGACTCAGCACGTGGTAATTTAGCACGTTGGATAGACCCCCCTGGCCCCTGTGGTAACCATCCATGAGCTATTGCCGCCCGTGCATCAATAGCCTGTTCACTATCTCCTGACACAAAATTCTCTATTCTACTCTTCCATGTATTAGCACGGAATGCACCTGTCACTGCTACAAACAGAAAAACAGAAACAAGAGCTACTGCGGCCAATTTCATAATCTCTTTAAACTTAACACCCCCTACTACGAGTAGTGCCATTGCAATAAAGGCAACTACCATAGCGGTAGATAAGTTAGATGGAAAAATAATACAAAAAGCGGCAGCTATTGGCCATAGTATATGTAAGCTACACCTCTTCCATAGATACCACTCATTATTAGCTTTTGCGGCTCTAGCTATCGCCATTCGCTGTGACACTCTTTTATTAGGAAAAAGCCTATACATAATATAGTTCCATGGCAAAAGCGTCAAACGCCCCATAACTTTACGATACCTCTCAAGCCTTTGAGCTATTAACATTATAAGCGTTATTTTAATCAAATCGGCAGGGTGTATAGGACCAATAGAACGAATAGCTCCATTGACAGTATCACCCATCATATAGGTAATTATCAAAAGGGCACAACTACCTACAAAGGCGAAAAGCACTAATGGCCGGTATCTATTTACATCTACCAAGTGAACCACATACATAAAAGCAAGAGCAAGGCCAATATGCCCCAGTCTATTAAAAAGATAGTGGTACTGATTATCAAAATCGTGTTTATATATCAACGATGTGGTTGATGAGAAAATGGCTACCAATGAGATAGACATAAGAACAATCACTGCAAGCCAAATAAACACACTTCCTCTAAAGAAATGGTGTAAACGAAGCTTACGCAGTTTCTCTTTAGTACTCTCTTTTATCTGCTCAATGGTAATATCTCTACCATCATCAATATTTGTATTGCTATTATCACTCATAAAAAAATAGTTATTTAAGCCCTCTTACCCTACATTTAAACTGTTCTCCTCTATCTTCATAATTCTTAAACAAGTCAAAACTTGCAGAGCATGGAGACAATAGAACCGTATCGCCACTTTTAACAACACTCTTTATAACCTCAAATGTCTCATCTATTGAGTGGGTATCGTATATACTATCTACGACACCACCAAAAGCCTTTATTATCTTACTATTATCAATACCCATACACACCAACACCCGAACATTAGCCCTAGCTAAATCAAGAAGGGTATCATAGCAGTTCCCTTTATCTGTGCCACCAGCTATCCACACAGTTGGTGTGGTCATACTCTCAAGTGCATACCACGACGAATCTACATTGGTTGCCTTTGAGTCGTTTATATAGGTAACCCCATCTATCTCGGCTACAAACTCCATGCGATGCTCTACACCACCAAAAGATGTCACGCTCTTAATAATTGAATCGGGAGCTACCCCAACCGCTAGAGCCACCAAAATGCTATCCATTATATTAGAGTAGTTATGCTGACCCTTAATCTTAATATCAGATATAGGGATACGCACCTCTACGTTATTATAATTACACACTATCTCTGTTCTATCATCTGATATATAGCCACCAACATCACAATTGGGTTTATTGATATTAACTATATTTGATTCTAATTTATTACTACCTGACTGTAAAAATGAGGTAGTAACACTATCAGTGGCGTTTACGATAAAAATATCTCTATCACTCTGATTAAGTGCTATCCTAAATTTACTCTGAGTATAAAGACTCATATCATAGTTATATCTATCAAGATGATCAGGGGTGATATTGGTTAAGACAGCTATATCAGACTTGAAATCAAAACAACCATCTAGCTGAAAACTACTTAACTCTAACACATACCACTCAGGATTATCACACGCCACACTCCTAGCAAAACTATCCCCTATATTTCCTGCTAAAACAACATCAACACCACCCTCTTTCAATATCTTAGCTGTGAGGATAGAGGTAGTTGTTTTACCATTAGAGCCAGTGATTGAAATTATCTTTGATTTACAAAAATTATAGGCAAACTCCATCTCAGATATTACAGAAATATCCGCCTCTTTAAGAGCCACAATAACCTCTGCACTATCTGGAATACCAGGGCTCTTAACCGCTATATCATAGCCTATAATGCGCTCTATTGTATGTCCACCCTCTTCAAAATCAATACTAGTATCTATTAGATAGTTACGATATTTTTCAGCTAGTAATCCTCTATCACTTAAAAAAACCTCATAACCCTCATTTTTAGCAAGTAGCGCTGTTCCGTAACCACTCTCGCCACCACCTAATATAACAACTCTCTTACCCATAGTTTTTTATATCATTTTAAGTGTAACAACAGCAAGAGCTGCAAAAATAAGTTGAATTATACAAAAACGCATAACTATCTTGGTCTCAGGGAAACCCAGTTTTTGATAGTGATGATGTAGTGGTGCCATAAGAAAAAGTCTCTTACCCTCTCCGTATCTCTTTTTTGTATGTTTAAAATATCCCACTTGCAGAAGTACCGAAAGACTCTCAACAAAAAACACTGCACACAATATAGGGAGTAACAACTCTTTACGTATAAGTAGCGCAAAAACAGCTATAACAGCCCCTATTGTTAAACTTCCTGTATCTCCCATAAATATTTGAGCAGGATATGTGTTATACCACATAAAACCAATTAATGCCCCTACGAAAGCTGTTCCAAAAATAACTAACTCTCCACTACCTGGTATATACATAATATCGAGATAGTTAGAGTAGATAGCATTACCTGAGAGATATGCAAATATTATAAGAACCATAGTTACTATTGCAGAGCTACTAGCTGCTAAACCATCTAATCCATCTGTGAGGTTAGCACCGTTAGATACAGCCGCAATAACAAGTGTAGCTATTACCACATATAATATCCAACCTGCTTTATCTTGATTAGCTCCTTTAACGGGCACAAGATATTTATAGTTTATTCTATTATCTTTAACAAAAGGGAGTGTTGTAATGGTAGATTTAATATCTTGACTCTTTAGCGCAACCTCTCCGTGAGTGGCTGTATTGGGTACTGTCTCTCTCACAACTATACTATCATGAGACCACATGGTAACCCCTATTATAAGACCTAAAACCATCTGACCCAGTAGCTTATATTTACCTCTTAACCCCTCTTTATTTTTCTTAAATACCTTAATATAGTCGTCTGCTATACCGATAAGTGCTATCCACAATGTTGTAAAGAGCATTAACACTATATATATATTAGATAGGTTAGCAAAGAGCAGAACAGGGATAAAAAACGCCATAATAATTATTATACCTCCCATTGTTGGGGTGTTGCGTTTCTCCATCTGACCCTGAAGCCCTAAATCACGAATATCCTCTCCTATCTGTTTCTTTCGAAGTAATTTAATAATTCTTGCACCAAAAACTATTGCTATGATAAGAGACAGTACTGCCGCAAATATAGCTCTGATAGATATATTTTCGAAAGTTCCGAATATATCAAAGCCAAAACTGTCTGATAAATATTTAAATAAATGATAAAACATATATAAATCTCTTTTACAATAAACCTCCTACTTTCATTATCTCTTCCATATCACTGAAGTGGTTTCTTACCCCCTTTATCTCTTGATATGTCTCATGCCCCTTACCTGCTACCAATAAAATATCACCCTGCTTAGCACTCATTAAAGCCATTTTAATAGCCTGAGCCCTATCTGTAATCATAACATATTTAGATAAAAAATCACTATTACCCTTAACACCACACTCCATATCTTTTAATATGGCCTCAGGCTCTTCGCTACGTGGGTTATCAGATGTAAAGATAACCATATCTGAACCCTTAACAGCTATTAATGCCATATCAGGCCGCTTACTCTTATCTCTATCTCCACCGCAACCTATAACTGTAATTACTCTCTGTTGTGGCTGTTTTATATCTGAAATGGTTAGCAATATATTTTTAAGTGCATCTGGAGTGTGTGCATAATCTACAATAGCAACCACCCCATTTTTTAGTATCGTATAATCAAATCTACCCTCAACTGTTGTTAATTGAGAGAGTGACAATAGTAGCTCATTTTGCTCTACTCCTAACAATTTAGCAGCACCATATACAGCAGTAATATTATAGGCATTGAATTTACCTATAAGCCTACTCCACATCTCCACACCATTAATATCGAGAAGTGTACCCTCAAAAAGCTGCTCCATAACAGTGCACTTATAATCAGCAAAAGAGCGTAATCCATACGAATAGTGTTTTGCCTTAGAGTTCTGAACCATAACATGTCCATTGGTATCATCACAATTATATAGTGCAAAAGCATCTCTTTTTAGCATATTAAAAAGCAACTGTTTTGCCTTTATATACTCTATAAAAGTTCCGTGATAATCTAGGTGATCATGCGTAAGATTAGTAAAAATAGCACCATCGAAATCCAATCCATAGACCCTTTTCTGCACTAAACTATGCGAACTAACCTCCATAAAACAGTAGCTGCAACCGCTATCTACCATCTCTCTAAACATGGCATTAAGCCTCAAAACATCTGGCGTGGTATGTGTTGATACTATCTCTCTATCTCCTATCATATATTTGACAGTAGAGATTAACCCAACCTTATACCCCAAAGTGGTAAATAGATTATATAGAAGAGTTGCTACGGTTGTCTTGCCATTAGTTCCGGTAACACCCACCAATTTAATCTCACTTGATGGATTACCATAAAAACTACTAGCCGCCTCAGCCAAAGCAACACTGCTATCTTCAACCACAATGTAGCATACATTATCTGCTAAATCAGCTGGTAGCTCTTCACAAATAACTACACAACACCCCAAATCAATAGCATTTGATATATATGAGTGACCATCACTTACAACACCACGTATGGCAACAAATAGCGAACCGCTAACTGCGCCACGTGAATCAAAAGTGATACTATCTATAATGGTATCACTAGAGATATTTATAACCTCTTTTATGGTTACTCTATCTATCAAATTGGATAATAACATACTACTCTCCCTCTCTTTGTGGCTTCAACATTTTAATAACATCATCAACCTTATAGCACTCTTCAACTAGATAGTTACCACTAGCACTACGCTGTAAATCTGTAAGATAACCTCCACTACCTAGCATAACACCTAAATCTCTCGCCACTGAACGCACATAAGTACCCTTACTGCACTGCATACGTATAGTAATACGAGGTAGAGAGTAGTCTAGTAGCTCCATCTCATAGAATGTAACAATAGATTTACGCATCTCAACAGCTTGCCCCTCACGTGCATACTCATAAGCACGCTTACCATTTATCAACTTGGCCGAAAAAACTGGTGGTATCTGCTCTTGCTCTCCTATAAACGACTGTAACGCCTCTTCAACCGCCTCACGTGTGATATGCTCATAAGGAAATCGCTCATCTATCATCTGCTCCATATCATAGCTTGGTGTAGTTGCGCCTAACTCAATAGTGGTGATATACTCTTTTCTCTCACTCTGAAGAGCCTCTGCCTGCTTAGTAGCTCTACCCACACACACCAATAGCACCCCCGTAGCTAATGGGTCGAGAGTACCAGCATGACCTATTTTTATCTTACGGTAGCCCAAACCACGCAATGCACCTTTTATCTTGCGCACCACATCTGCCGAGCTCCACTCATAGGGCTTATCCACAGGTATTACTACACCTGATTCAAAATCAAAATCGTAACTTATCATCTATCTCTTCATCTTTTTCATAATGCTATAAATCATAGCACCAAAACCAAATAGCACAACAAAAACCGAAAGAGTTATACGACGAAAACTAAACAGCTCATCAGCATTAAACTCATTAGGGTTATCGCTACCGCCACCTGCCATAAGCATAAAACCTATTATAACAATAATAAAACTACCTAACATGTAGATATAGTTTTTCATGCCTAGAGGCATCTTTTCATTATCTTTCTGCATAATTAATATAATTAATATATATGTAATTGATCATCTTTTAAACGCATATACTTATTTACCGCACTAGCTGTTGATAGTAAACAAACCAACAATCCAACTGCAAATAGGAGTACTGGAATAATAAGTAATACCCTATAATTTTCGAAAACTATCTCTATCTCTGGAAGAGATTTTTTAATACCTACTATCAAAACTGCCAACATAAAGGTGGCTATTATGGTGGATACAAATGCTTGGATAACAGCACTACCTATGAATGGTTTTCTGATAAAACCACGTGTTGCACCTATTAATAACATACTCTTTATTAAAAATCTCTTTGAGAATACTGCCATTCTTATGGTGTTATCAATCATAATAACCGATATAAACATAAGAGCAAGCATGAAAACCCCTAACACCAATTTAAAATTATTGATATTAGATGTAACACTATCCATAACAGACTCGTTATACAACACATCATCAACTAACTTATCACTCTTTATCAACTCTCTAATAGTTATAGAACCCTCTTTTGCTTTAAGAGAACTCTTAAGATAAAAATTAATAGATGGCGGTAGTGGGTTTTTACCCAATTTAAGAGTAAAATCCTCTCCTATAAAGGTTTTAAAATCCTCTTCAGCCTTCTCAGATGATATATACTCACTACGAGAGACTACATCACTAGCCATCACAGTACTAACTATATTTTTGGTGCTCTCTTCAGTAGTACCATTTTTTAGTATAACAACCACCCTCATATTATTTGAGATAGATGATGATACCATAGCACTATTAATAACAAGGTAGATAATAGTACCAATAATAAAAAGGACTAAAGATACACTTATAGTTGATAGTGTGTATGCGGATCTTCTTTTAGATGTTAGTGAACCCATAATATTTTAGTTTCTCTTTTTTTTATAGTTAATATATACTCCTGCTGCCAATAGAAGTAGTAATAATAACGACGAAACAGTGGTTATTGTCTTAAGTGTTGCTATTCTTGGTGGTTCAAACTCAAAGAGAATAGTATGCTCTCCTGCTGGAACAACCAACGCATTTAGAATATAATTTGCCCTTAGATAAGGCACCTCTTTACCATCTATATAGGCTTTCCATCCCTTAGGATAGTAGACCTCAGAGAAGACTATTAATCTGTTATCACTTAGATTAACCTTATACTCCATGCTATTAGCCTTATATTTTGTATGAGTGATTACATCATTAATACTACGCTCAAAAACTACATTAGATAACATATCCTCAAACTCACGATTAACCACAGCTGTTGAAGATAACTCCACCTCACCTACTGCCTCTATCTCACGATTAGGGGTATCAACAAGCTCTATATCACTAGCAACCCACGCATTACCATACGCCTCTGGATTGGTTTGTAGTTGCGGACGACCATTACTGTCTGGAATAATAAAATATTTAGTGTTAAGCATATTATAAACACCAATATTCATTTTAGAAAGATACCTATCAATCATATCTTGATACCTACGAGGCTTAGCAGCAAAATATCCACCTATTGAGCGATGATATGTTGATGTTGTAGCATCGTTAAATGTTGATACAGAGAGATTAGCAACCCTATAATTAATATCAGAATCTTTTAATATCTCTTTATCAATACCACTCATTGGCGTTGTATCTGCTTTTTCTGAATTGGTCTCAAACATTGAGTAGTTTATATGTCTTGCAGCAATAGGCACCATATCAAAAGTTACAAGAGCTATAAGCGCAATAAGTGCTAGATGGCTCTTTAGCTTACCTCTAGACCACCACCACACTACACCAAAGGTTAGTGCTACAAATGCCAAAGAGCGCACTGCATCGGCACGCATCATAAGAGCCCTCTCTTTAGCTAACGCCTCAATAACATCGGCTGGCAGCCCCATTTGCGCATCAGATAAGCCACTAAATGAGAATATCATACTTCCAAACAGAATAAAAGCAATAGCCACACCTCCGCAAATATATAGCGAGTTAAGGAGTGATTTTTTAAGTTTTTCAGCCCCCACCTTACCTTTATATATATCTGCAAGCACAAGCATTGCCATAAGTGGAACAGTAAGCTCAACAACAACAAGTATCATAGAGACTGTTCTGAACTTATTATATAGGGGGAAATAATCAATAAATAGATCTGTAAGTGGCATAAAGTTCTTACCCCACGCCAATAAGATAGATATAGATGTAGCCCCTACTATCCACCACAAATTAACACCCCTTATTATGAACAATCCTAACACAAATAGGAATATCATAACGGCACCTATATAAACAGGTCCCGATGTCATGGGTTGTGGCCCCCAATAGCCTGGTAACTGCTTTGCTATCTTTGTAGCCTCACTCTTACCAACATATTTTTCTAAAGACTCCGCAACAGCACCATCTCCACTAAAACCTCCGTTTGACTTACCCCCCATAAGGTTAGGGATAAATAGGTTGAAAGTCTCCATTTTACCATAACTCCATGCAGTGATATAATCTTTATCTAATCCGCCACTACTACTCTCACTATTGGTTGATAATATCGCCTTACCACGTGTAGATTCTGAGGTATAGTCGTTAGTGTAGTATAGATATATTGAGTTTGCTCCAATAGCCAGAGAACTTGTAACCAATAGTGCTACACTACTTAATATAAAACTCTTTATACTCTTATTTTTATACGCCTGAACAGCAAAAGCGATAACCATACACAACATAGCAATGATAAAGTAATATGTTATCTGCGGATGAACTGCGGCAGTAATTAGTAGTGTAAAAACCCCGAATAGAGGTGCACCTACCCACATAGACTTACGATAGGTGTAATACAATGCCCCCACAAGCGGTGCTGTATAACCCAAAGCAACTAGTTTCATTATATGCCCAGCCTCATAGATTATTATGAAATAGGTAGATAAACCATAAGCTATCGACCCAACAATAGCAATCCATGGATTTACACCAAAACAGAGTAACATGACAAAGAAACCAAGCATTAAAATCATGTAGAATGACGCTGGTTCTCCTATGGACTTACGTAGAAAAGCACCACTATCTTTAAATATATCAAAAGTGTGCTCTGTGTGTATAGCATACGAAGGCATACCACCGAACATATTGGCAGCCCAATATGGATGCTCATCATACTCATTAATATGCTCAATAATAGGGGTTGTCATACCCTTTGCTTGCACATTGTCAAATTTACGAATATCCTTGCCCGTATATTGTGGAGCAAAATATATCATCGGAACAATAATAAACAGCACTACAGCTGTAATATATGGATAATACTTTTTAAACTTTTTCATATTCAACTTTAATGATTATATCAACCCACAAATTTACAAACTTTTTTTCAGACTATCAATATAAAAATACAATATTTGTTTTTTTTATATTATTTAGCGAAAAATAGGGTGTATTACAAAAAAATATATGTATATTTGTGGGTTGATTTTTGCTCTCTATATATTTAGTGGGGCAATAGTCAAAGAAAAACACAATTAGAAATGGAATCGTTAAAAAAATTATACAAGATAGGTAATGGGCCATCAAGTAGCCACACATTAGGACCTAAGAATGCTGCTGAGCTCTTTCTAAAAAGGGGCAATAATGATGCACACTCTTTTAGGATAACCCTATATGGCTCTTTAGCAGCTACTGGCAAAGGACACTTCACAGACAAGGCTATTTATGGTGTTCTAAGCCCTATTGCACCTGTTGAGATAGTGTGGGAACCAAAAATATTCTTGCCATTCCATCCTAACGCTATGTTGTTCGAGGCATTAGCAGAGGATAAAAGTGTTAGAGACTCTATCACACTTTATAGTATAGGGGGTGGTACGGTAACTGAGAGCGGAGTAATAGCAACTAATGAAGAGAAACTATACGAACATAACAGCATAACTGAAATACAGAAGTATTGTGAGCGTCAAGGAATGAATTACTGGGAGTATGTGCTTCGTTCTGAGGGTAGCGAGATAACTGACTACCTTGAGACAGCATGGGAAGTTATGAAAGAGAGTATCCACGAAGGGCTTAATACAGAGGGGGTGCTTGAGGGTGGCTTAGGAGTAAGACGTAAAGCATCAGACTACTATATTAGAGCTCAGGGATATAAAGATAACCTGCGAACCAAAGGGATGGTATTTGCCTATGCCCTAGCGGTGGCTGAGGTTAATGCCTCGGGTGGACGTGTAGTTACAGCACCTACTTTTGGATCGTGTGGTGTAGTTCCATCTGTTGTTTACCACATCTGCGAATCAAGAAAATTCACAAAAGAGAGAGCTATAAAAGCGCTTGCAACGGCAGGTCTTTTCGGTAATATAGCTAAAACTAACGCCTCTATATCGGGGGCAGAGGTTGGCTGTCAAGGCGAGGTAGGAGTAGCTTGCGCTATGGCATCGGCTGCATCATGTCAGCTTTTTGGTGGTTCGCCAGCACAAATTGAGTATGCGGCAGAGATGGGTCTTGAGCACCACTTAGGTTTAACATGCGATCCTATGTGTGGATTAGTTCAGATACCATGTATAGAGCGTAACGCTTTTGCTGCGGCACGTGCTATGGACTCTAACATATATGCTACCTTCTCAGATGGTAAACATAGAGTTAGTTATGATAGGGTTGTTGAGGTTATGAAGGTAACAGGGCATGATATACCAAGTCTATATAAAGAGACCTCAGAGGGAGGTCTTGCACTACTAGATTTAAATATTGAAGAGAATTAAATAATACCAATCGAGGTTTGTATTTTAATAATCTCTATTGTGAAAAAAATAACTGAATTGAAGTTGAAAAATTAATTGGATATAGAATTATAAGTTTAAGGTTGATGTTTTTAAAGAAAACCTCCGCATGGCAAAAACTAAAATCGCCCCTAAGGTCTGTTTCGAGAGATCAATCGGTCTATTTACACATCTAAATTCAATAAATTTTCAAACATAAATTCGCACAAATAATTTATAAACAATAAAAGTTAAATTTATGAGTAACATTTTTTCATCTTCTATCGGGAAGAAGATTGTAATGAGTCTATCAGGCTTATTTCTAATAGTGTTTCTACTTATTCATTTAGTAGCTAACCTATTTATCTTAGTAGGACCAGATGCGTACAATGAGGTTTGTCACTTTATGGACACAAACCCACTAATTCGCATTATGGTGCCTATATTAGCATTTGGATTTGCCATCCATATCATTTATGCCTTTATTTTAACACTGCACAACCGCAAGGCACGCCCTGTACGTTATGCTGTGAGTAACACAAAAGGCTCTTCACCATGGGCATCACGTAACATGCTAGTGCTTGGTGTTATTGTACTTGGTGTTTTAGCTATCCACCTTAACGATTTCTGGGCTAACATGCAGCTTCAAACATTAATGGGTGTTCATGAGGGGCTAACACCTCCTTATGATTTGATAACTATTAAGTTTACAAATCCTCTATTTGTGGCTTTGTATATAGTGTGGATTATTGCTTTATGGTTCCACCTTTCACATGGTTTCTGGAGTGCATTCCAATCTATTGGTATGAGTAACCAGAAGTGGTTAAACCGTTGGAAGTGTTTAGCTAAGTTATATGCAGTAGTTGTATGTGGTGGCTTTATTATTATTCCACTTTATGTTTATTTTATTAACATGTAATCAATTTCGTTAGTTATGAGTATATTAAATTCAAAAATCCCTGCTGGTCCACTTTCGGAAAAGTGGAGTAAACACAAAGCAGATATAAAGGTAGTTAGCCCTGCCAACAAACGTAAACTAGATGTTATAGTTATTGGTACTGGACTTGCTGGAGCATCGGCAGCTGCATCTCTTGGAGAACTAGGATATAATGTTAAGGCGTTCTGTATCTCTGACTCTCCTCGTCGTGCGCACTCTATCGCTGCACAGGGGGGTATCAATGCGGCTAAGAACTATCAAAATGATAATGACTCTGTTTATCGCCTATTCTACGACACTATCAAAGGTGGTGACTATCGTGCTAGAGAGGCTAACGTATATCGTCTTGCTGAAGAGGCTAATAGTATCATAGATCAATGTGTTGCACAAGGTGTACCTTTTGCAAGAGATTATGGTGGGTTACTTGATAACCGCTCATTTGGTGGTGCTCAAGTATCACGTACTTTCTATGCTCGTGGTCAAACGGGACAGCAGCTTCTTTTAGGTGCTTATGCTGCTCTTAACCGTCAGATAGCTAAGGGAAGTGTTAAGAGTTATAACCGCTATGAGATGCTTGACCTTGTTATTATTGATGGTAAAGCACGCGGTATAATAGCACGTAACCTAGTTACTGGTGAGATAGAGCGTTTTGGTGCTCATGCAGTACTTATCTGCTCTGGTGGTTATGGTAATGTGTTCTTCCTTTCTACAAATGCTATGAACTCTAACGGTTCGGCTGAGTATCAAGTATATCGTCGTGGTGCTATGTGGGGTAATCCATGTTTCACACAAATTCACCCTACATGTATTCCAGTACACGGAACACAGCAATCTAAGCTAACGCTTATGTCTGAGTCTCTACGTAATGATGGACGTATATGGGTACCTAAGAAAAAAGAGGATGTTGAGAAACTACATAGAAAACAGATTAAAGCATCACAAATACCAGAAGAGGATAGAGATTACTATCTAGAGCGCAGATACCCTGCTTTCGGTAACCTAGTACCTCGTGATGTGGCATCTCGTGCAGCTAAAGAGCGTTGCGATGCTGGCTTTGGTGTTAATGAGACAGGATTAGCAGTATATCTTGACTTCTCAACAGCTATTAATCGTCTTGGTAAAAATGTTATTGAAGAGCGTTATGGTAACCTTTTCCAGATGTATGAGAAGATTACAGATGTTAATCCTTATGAAGAGCCTATGATGATTTATCCAGCTGTTCACTATACAATGGGTGGTATTTGGGTAGATTACAATCTTATGACAACTATTCCAGGTCTTTATGCTCTTGGAGAGGCTAATTTCTCTGATCATGGTGCTAACCGCCTTGGAGCTTCGGCTCTTATGCAGGGTCTAGCAGATGGTTATTTTGTTATCCCTTATACTCTTGGCGACTACCTATCACAAGATATTCAATCGGCAAAAGTTGATACTAATGCACCTGAGTTTGTGGCAGCAGAGAAAGAGATAAAAGATAAGATAGCAAAACTATTCTCTATCAAAGGAAAGCGTTCTGTTGATGATATACATAAAGAGTTAGGTAATGTTATGTGGGATTACGTAGGTATGGCACGTAACGAGAATGGTATCAAAACAGCTATTGAGAGAATTGCAGAGATAAAGAAAGAGTTCTGGAGTAATGTATTTGTTCCTGGTATTGCTGACGAGTTTAATCAAGAGCTAGAAAAGGCTCTTCGTTTAGCTGATTTCATAGAGATTGGTGCTCTTATGGCAAGAGATGCTCTTAACCGTAATGAGTCGTGTGGTGGTCACTTCCGTGAGGAGTTCCAGACAGCAGAGGGCGAGGCACTGAGAGATGACGATAACTATAAGTATGTATCTGTTTGGGAGTATAAGGGCAACGATGTTGAACCTGTTATGCACAAAGAAGAGCTTACATTTGAATATATTAAGGTAGCACAACGTAACTATAAAGACTAGTGGCAATGAACTTAAAATTAAAGATTTGGCGTCAAAAGAACGCAAAAGATAAAGGACGTTTTGAAACATATAACGTATCAAATATATCTCCAGATAGCTCATTCCTTGAGATGCTGGATATTCTGAATAATGATTTAATACACGAGGGTAAAGAGCCTATCGCTTTTGATCATGACTGCCGTGAGGGTATTTGTGGCATGTGCTCACTACATATCAATGGTACAGCGCATGGTCCTGACACTCTTATCACTACGTGTCAATTACACATGCGTAAGTTCAAAGATGGCGATACTATTGTTATTGAGCCATGGCGTTCAGCAGCATTCCCTGTAATTAAGGATTTAGTTGTTAATCGTACTGCTTTTGAAGAGATTCTTCAAGCAGGTGGTTTCATCTCAGTTAATACAGGTGGTATTCCAGACGCTAACGCAATACCTATCGCTAAAAATAGAGCGGATGAGTCTATGGATGCTGCATCGTGTATAGGTTGTGGTGCATGTGTTGCAACATGTAAAAATGGTTCAGCAATGCTATTTACATCAGCAAGAGTATCATCACTAGCACTTCTTCCGCAAGGACGTATCGAGGCTACTCGCCGTGCTAAAGCGATGGTTTCGAAGATGGATGAGTTAGGTTTCGGTGCATGTACTAACACAGGTGCATGTGAAGCTGAGTGCCCAAAGGGTATATCAATAGCTCATATAGCACGCATGAACAGAGAGTTTATCTCTGCTAAGCTAAGAGACTAATTTAGTACAATAAAACATAAAAATAGGGCAATTTTACAAATTGCCCTATTTTTATGCATATTATAACGAGGTGGTACCTACAATTGTTAATAATACATCAAAAACCAATAATTTTTATCAATTTAAAATATTGTTGTCCGGTAAAAAAATCAAAAAACCTAGTAACTGCCTATCCTGCAATAAATTAGTTGTAATTTAAATTATAGGGGCTTACAAAAACAAAAATTTTGATTTTTTTACTTCTAGGAGTGCCAATTTACCCAAAATTGGATTTAGGTGCGTTATAGGTGCCCTAAAACACACCTGCGTAGTACACTCGTACTTTATATGGTGGGTTTTAGGGTAGATATGACGTGCATAAATTCAATCCTCAGGTTCGCCGGACACTACTAAATTTAAAACAAAATTACTATAATATGTATTAAATATTGTTAAAAAAAACGAATATTTAATACTAAAGAGCATAAAAAAAACTACAAATGTCAATATATTCCGAATAATTTTTATAACTTTGGGAATTGAAATTTTTCTCCAACTTTAAATAGAATGATTATGGCATTTAAAACAGACAACCAAACTCTTACCGACCTAGGTATTTTCGGAGATGGTGGCGAAGAGTCGGTTTACAACATCTTCAACCGCTGTCGCACACAAGGAGGTGCAACGCTTCTCGACCAAATGTTTCGCACTCCATTATCAAAACGTGAAGATATTCAACATCGTATGGATAGTATACGATTTTTTTGGGAGAAACCGATGGCATTTCCGTTTAACACAGAGCTATTTGCACCTGCTGAGTACTATCTCGAAAAACCAGATGTAAGGACTCAACTAATTGCTGAGGATAACACACTAAAGAGAAAAATGACTAGTGTGATAGGTAGTGATACTGAATTTAACCGAATACATAGCGGTATATTGTCTGTTATATCTATTATTAACGAGCTTGAAACATTCATGAATGTGGTTGATAGCAGTGTTATAAAATCACAATCTATCGAACTTCCACAGGAGATAATAATTGAGGCACAAAAATATAAAGGTAGCAAGAAGATTTCATACGAGAACTGTGTTCCTTTAGATAAATTATTTAGATTTACTTTCCACAAGCAATTGATTTCCCTATTTAACTTCATTTACAAATTAGATTTATACTATACGGTTGCTGAGGTATCTACAAAACGAGGTTTTAAATTTGCTAAAATTTCTGACGGTCAAGAGAATATAATAGAGTTAAAAGGGGTATTTCATCCACGCTTAGTAAATGCCATTGGTAACGACATTACAATCAACGAAGAGCAAAATATGATATTCCTTACTGGTGCTAATATGGCTGGTAAAAGTACAATAATGAAGTCAATAGCTATTTCACTATACACAGCCCATGTAGGTTTCCCCGTAGCTGCTGAGGAGATGCTTTTCACTATTCGCAGCGGTATGTTCACAACTATCAACCTACCGGATAACATCAACGCAGGTTATAGCCACTTCTACTCTGAGGTAATGCGCCTAAAGAAGGTAGCCCTAGAGGTTAGACAAGATAACAACCTAGTTATAATATTCGACGAGCTGTTTAGAGGAACAAATGTAAAGGATGCCTATGACGCAACCCTAGCAACTATGGAGGCGTTTGCAACTATACGCAAGTGTACATTTATAGTATCTACTCACATTATTGAGGCTGGAGAGGTGCTTAAAGAGCGCAGTAACAGTGTTCAGTTTGTATATATGCCAACCGTGATGGAGGGAGGAAAACCAAGATACACCTACAAGATGAAGCAGGGGGTAACTGAGGATAGACACGGAATGATAATTATCAATAATGAAGGTATCATTGATAAACTTAAACAAGCATTTAAAAAGTAGTAGTATTATGTTCACAATAGATAAACAGACAAATAAAGATCTAAATTTATCAGGACGCTACCGCCCTGATACTATATTCAGTATCTACAACAAGTGCGCAACCTCAAATGGTTCGCTATTTCTTGAAACGCTATTTAATACTCCTCTATCTACTGTTGATGAGATAAATAGTAGACGTGATATTTTCACCTCATTAACCAACTTCACATCAGAGTTCCCATGTAATAATGAGACACTAAAGGGGGTTGAAGAGTATTTAAATAGTACAGACTACTCATTGGTGCCTATATCATTTTTAATGATGGCAAAGACAAAGATGATGAGTTCTATCACATCATCACCACACTACACACATATAGTTGAGGGTATAAACCTAACAACAAAATTTCTAAAATTAGCACACACATACTTCAATGAGTTAGCACATGCTGTAAAAGGCACTGCATTTGAGTCGAAAGTGCTAGAGCAGGTTAGTCTATTATCTAGTCCTGAATTATCGAAATTACAAGAAGTTAATGGTTTAATGGCTGTAACTCTTAGTAATAGACTTCTTCGTTATAAGTATGGACGCAAGCTGACTAGCCTATTAAAGGTATTAGCAGAGGCTGATTGCTATGCAACAGTTGCGAGAGTGGGTAAAACAGAAAATTTCACTTATGCTAATGCCATACATAACGACACAGCTTATGTTGTGGTTGAAGATGTTAAACACCCAAAGGTAAAGGGTGCCGTTGGTAATGATATAAAAATGGATGTTAATAGTAATATCATATTCTTAACGGGTGCAAATATGGCAGGTAAGAGTACCATAATGAAATCGTTTGGTATATCTATATATATGGCTCATATTGGTTTCCCAATAGCGGTAAAGAGCATGACATTTGCTCCACTAGAGGGTATCTACACATCTATTAACGTACCAGATGATATTAGTCAGGGGTATAGTCACTTCTACGCCGAAGTTATGAGGGTAAAGAGTGTTGTTGATGAGATAGCAACAGGCAAGCCAATGTTAATAATTTTTGACGAGTTATTTAAAGGTACAAACGTAAAAGATGCTTTTGATGGAACATACGCAATTACCAAAGAGTTAGCTAACAGTGAAAAGTGTATTTATATTATCTCAACGCATATAATGGAGGTTGGTGAAGAGCTTAAGAAAGATTGCAAGAACGTGCAGTTTAAGCTAATGCCTACATCTATGGGAGAGGGTGGTAAACCTAAATACACATACAAGATTACTGACGGTATAGCTGATGATAGATATGGTATGCATATCATAAACAACGAAAAAATTATTGAAATAATTAAAGGAGTTGTTTAAAACTTCGCTAAGTATTATTTAGTGCAAATAACGAACGATTCATTTGAATCGACAAAAAAAGACCCAATCTCGTATAATTAGAGATTGGGTCTTTTTCAAGTAATAATGGATTATTAACGCACCCATATATTGCAACTAAAATCTTAATGGTATGTCTTTAAAAGCAGTGTTTGGGAAACTTAAAATTGAATTTAGGTTCGCCTATGATAGATATGACGTGTATAAATTCAATAATCAGTTTCTCACGAACAACTACTATTTTTTGAAGAAACGCTTATATAGACCCTCAAATGCTTGACCATGACGTGCCTCATCTTTACACATCTCATGCACTGAATCATGAATAGCATCTAGGTTATGTTGCTTAGCTAATGTAGCGATACGCTTCTTATCAGCACAAGCACCACACTCAGCCTCCATGCGCATAAGTAGATTTTTCTCTGTATTCCAAACACACTCGCCTAAAAGCTCTGCAAATTTAGCAGCGTGCTCAGCCTCTTCCCATGCAATACGCTTATAAGCCTCAGCTATCTCTGGATAACCCTCTCTATCAGCTTGACGGCTCATAGCAAGATACATACCTACCTCTGTACACTCACCATTGAAGTGAGCTTTAAGACCCTCAAGAACCTCAGCTGGCGCATCAGCAGCAACACCAATACGGTGCTCATCAGCCCAGTTAAGCTCTCCCGCTGTCTCAACAACTTCGTTAAATTTCTCTGCTCCTACTTTACATAATGGACACGCCTCTGGTGCCTCGCTACCTGTGTGAACATATCCACAAACAGTACAAATAAATTTCTTTTCCATCTCTTTAATTATATTTAAGTTTATTATTATTGTTGTCCGGTAAAAAAATCAAAAAAAACCTAGTAACTACCTATCCTGCAATAAATTAGCTGCAATTTAAATTATAGGGGCTTACAAAAACAAAAATTTTGATTTTTTTACTTCT
>CAYJCU010000012.1:25777-37529 GCA_964368765.1 uncultured Rikenellaceae bacterium | reverse complement strand
GGAGACTATACAAGGAGCTAAACCGTGATGCACGCAGACTATTTATTGAGTACTGTTTCGATGAAATGAACCCCGAATACAGAAGAGAGATAATCTTAAAGGTAATTGAGTAATTAACAAGGGGGAGTAATCCCCCACAACACCACTAATGATATGAATACAGAGCAAATAATCAATCATAGCCTAATGGCGAGAATTGCCCTTTGGAATAACAATTTTGGGCAATCAGAGAGCCTATCTAAAGAGCTATTCTGCAAACACTTTGGCAACAGAATGGGCGAACACTACTTTAATAAGTGGTTTTACACTTGCGAGCAATCATTTATGAAGATGATAGGCTACTACGGAGCTAACAGCAGTTATGGGCAGATATTCTGTAATATGGTGGCTGAGCAGATGTTAAAATATAAAAACAGAGAAAAAGATTTTGAGCAATGGCAAAAGTAAGGATACTAACAGATAGGCAAATAGAGCGTATGGAGCAAGGGTTAAGGGATATAACCGCCAATATCCACTATTGCTGTGCCAACACCAACGAGGGACATTATATCCTCTTAGAGAATGTATGGGTACACCATAGAGAGTTACAGAATATACCATACAGCGAAAGTAGCGGATATTTCAAAGTGCTCTATAAGGGCAAATTTCGATTTGCATCAAAGCCAAATTTTACAATCAACAACTAATCACACGATACACAATGAGCGCAACAGAACATTTCAAGAACGTAATAGAGGCATATTTAGAGCAACGAGCAGAGTTTGATAAGCTATTTGCCGTAAACCTCACTAAACCTGAAAAGAACATAAGTGATTGCATAACCTATATACTTAATTGGGTACAACAGAGCGGATGCAATGGTTTCACAGATGAGGAGATATTCTCGCAGGCGGTACACTACTTTGATGAGGATGATATTGAGATTGGTAATCCTATCAACTGTAAGATAGCTGTTAATCACGTTGTGGAGCTAACCGAAGAGGAGAAAGCGCAAGCACGTAAAGATGCTATGCAACAAGCACAACGAGAGTATCACCAACAGCTAACCAAGCGCAACATCCCAACTAAACCCAAAGAGACAAAACCAGCATTAACACTATTTGACGATGAAACCGAAGAATAAATTTCAAGCAGAAGTGGTAAAGGTAAGCCACACCCTACCAGCAATAAGCACTACTCAAAGGAAGTGGGCAGAAAAGAACCTATTTACTCACATAGCACGAGTAACCAAGAGCGGTAAAGTATCGTGTTTAGAGTGTGGTGCAGGGTGGCACAATAAAGATATAGTACCACCGACCGCACTATATGATGCACTACTCAGCGAAACTACTGTTTGCCCTCACTGCAACACTACCCTAAAGGTTGAGCAATCGAGAAAAAGGAAACTTCAACAAATGGAGTATCTATGTGTAGTCACCACACACAAAGGTTATCAAGTGCTGAGGTTTTCAGAGATTAACGCCTATTACGAGGTTGGGAAACCTGCATACTATTTTCATCGTGAGGTTATACAACACTGAATAGCTCCCGATGATAGGTTTGCAACATTCGCAATGCAGAGGTGTTTGAACTATTGGTATAACTATGCGTGGGTATCTAGTTCAGATTTGGAGTTAAGACCACAAAACAAGTTCTATAACGCTACCCCAAGCGGAGTATATCCACGAATGAAACTGTTACCACAACTAAAGCGTAACGGCTTTAAGGGGGAGTTTCACAACCTCACACCACTTGATATGTTCCGCACCCTACTATCAAGTAATCAAGCGGAAACCCTTTACAAAATAGAAGAGACCGAGTTATTCAAGCACTTTGCAAAACGTGATATGGTTGGCATAGATAACTATTGGGCATCTATAAAGGTGGCGGTTCGCAATAACTATAAAATCACTGATGGGGATATGTGGTGCGACTATATCGACCTACTTCGTCACTTTGGTAAGGACACAAATAATCCTAAATATATCTGCCCACTGAACCTGCAAGCCGAACACGATAAATATGCAGTTAAGAGTAGGCAACAGCGTGAGCAGGAGGAAAGAGCAAAGAAAAGGCGCAGAGCCATCGAGCAAGAGGGCAAGTTCAAGGAGCTAAAATCTAAATTCTTCGGCTTAATGTTCTCTGATGGCGCATTACAGGTACGAGCGCTGGAGAGTGTAACAGAGTATGCCGACGAGAGTGTAGCGATGCACCATTGTGTATTCGAGAATAACTACCACACCAAAGAAAGTAGCCTAATCCTATCCGCTACCATTGATGGCGAGCGTATAGCAACAGTAGAAATATCCCTCAATACCCTTGAGGTGGTACAATGTAGAGGTGTATGCAACAAGCAAGTCGAGGAGCAACCCCAAATAATTAACCTTATAAACAAGAATATTAACCAAATAGAGAAACGATTAACAGCATAATATATGAGAACAATAGAGATAAATAATCCCCTAATTGACTACAATGAGCAAATAGCAATGGCTTATGTGAGCCTACTGCAAATTGCCCAAATGAAAGAGTCCGCAGATGAGATAGTAGATTTCTTAGAGCAACACAGCGACCTAATATCAGCGCACCATTATTTCAAATGGAAAGCCAACAACAATATATTTTGGGTAAACCAACGCATAGAGATGGATGGCAACAAGGTATATCCAAAACTATTATTCACAGTAAAATTCAGATAATTATGACAAAGATGACAGTAAACGGCATATCTATTTGCCCACAAGGAGAGGAAAATTACGAATATTTCAATATTACACCCAAGCGTAGAAAGTTGGGGCGCAGATGTCAATATGATTTTAGGGCATCTGATGGAGAGTTGTTCAGTTATATAGGGCACACATTAGAGCAATGCCGAGCAAAGAGAGACGAATGGTTAAACAAGAAAAACAGCAGCAATGAAACTACTAACTAAGGCAATGCAAGTGCAACTTGCAAGATACCCCCTTTACTCACAAGATGGTAAAGGGGATAATGCAAAAATCCTCTTCAAATTTTTCACCCCAAATATGGGGTGGACGTGGTATGTATTAGAGGGCGAACCACAAGAGAATGGCGATTACCACTTCTTCGGTATAGTCAGCAACAATGGCGAACGAGAGTACGGCTACTTCTCACTCAATGAGTTACAGAACATACGGCTACCATTCGGTCTGAGTATTGAGCGAGACTTGCATTTCACAAGTTGTACAGTATCAAAACTAAACAGTCGGGCGCACCTTTAGGGGATGCACCCGACTGTTTAGTCATTAACTATTGAAAACATTGTACTCATCTTTATGATTTCACATAGCGGTTCAGTGTTTACTATTAAGGCTTGGTTGTGACAGTCTGTTTTACCTATCAATTTGCCTAACAACCGTAGATTGTGCCTTTGTGTAGCATCTAGTTTGTTAATATCTCTTACAATACCTGCCTCGCTACTACTATTAAGATATTTTTTTAATTTATCAAAAACTCTTATTAAAACACTTGATGCCTGAATAAATATATTGTTTTCTGCGTCAATAAAGTTATAGTTAAATTCATCTTTACCATACATAGAAAAGAAGTTATCTACTCTTTTCTGCATATTATTATCATTATTAAATATGTGTTCAGATTTATCAAATAGGTATATTTGACTACAATAACTCATTATTGAACTCTCTAATAATAAATATCTTCTCTTTTTATAAGTAAATGGCAGTATATCATTATCTCTAGTCTTAATTAGCATACTAATAAGTTTATCTATATAAGCTCCATAAATCGTTTGATATTTTTCTTGATTTACTATATTAATAACAGCGTCAACAAGACCTGAAATATTAAGATACTCATAATCAAATAACAGGCTCTTGATAAGCTCAATATTCTCATTACATATTTTATATAATGTATTTTTCAATATCAATATATCTGAGAAATGACCGCTGTCAATACAAGAGTCAATTATATCATCGATAGACCTATACAATAAATTAATACTTGAATAATGTAGGTATAAATTAGAGTTCAAAATATTTATTAGAAAATTAGATAATTTACTGTATTTCAAACAGTTTAAAAATGTACTTTCTACGACATGTTTATACAGAATATCATAATTATCAGATAGCAATTCTACGCTACTAAAGATAGAGTTAATTTCATGTTTAGGATCACCACATAATAGTACCACTCCCCCTATTATGAAGTTCGATGAGAGTATATCTAAACTGTAATCTCTCACGGATAATCTAGTTTCGCTTATGATATTGTTTTCACTATAATAGAATTTGTAGCTTGTATCAAAGTGATAATGCTTCCCAATCATAGCACATACCTTTATTGTGGTATCCTTGATCTCTTTTAGTCTATCTGTTCCTTTGTTTGTTTTCATATTTTTGGTCGCTTTGGGATTAATTAACAGTAGTCAGTGTAAAATAAATGCACGGAAACTGATTTATCCTCCCAAGGTGCGACCAAGCAACCTATAGACAACCCCATCAGCTCCGTGCAAATCTTACACAGAACCGTCGGGATTGTCTTACTGCAATTATCGTTCTTATTTTGGTCGCTTCAGGAGGATACAACAGCAAATATATATGTAGTTTTATTTTTTATTCCATTCAGTATCGTTTAATTTACTACTGCAAAATTAGTGATAATTTATGAATATACATAAGTTTTCTTTTATTTATTCACTGATTAACCTTAAGTGCTTATACTACATACCTATTACACATTGACTTTCAATACAATATATACTGCCTGCATATCATACGAATGCAATATGATACTACTACATAAACCATCATCATAAAAAAAATATTATTTTCTTTTGAGTGTTTTTAACTTTTTGAGAACATAGATAAATATACAGAACTAAATAACTAACGTAAATATTAATTATTATGAAATTAACAGCTTTCATATCTCACAGTAGCAAACAAAAAGAATTTGCAAAACAAGTGGTTACATAATTAAGTCAAAATAGATGTTATATTGACTGTTTTGATTTTCAGCCAGCCCATAGAACCTTAGATGAAATTTATAGATTAATGGGTGAATCTGGATATTAATATTATTATATAGGGTATGCTGTATATATACTACGTGAACATTCGTAGCGAAGAAAAAATATTTATAAAAATATTGCTCTTCTCAAAAAAAATAAGTATATTTGCATTACAAGTTAAAATTTAGTGATTGTTATACTGAGTATATTTTTAATTGGGTAATATATGATAAGAATAAGAGACATAGCCATTATAACATCGGGGGTATTTTTAAAACCAACACTTAATGCAGAGGTGAAATATTTACAATCTAAGCATTTTAATAATAGTGGTGAGTATCTTAATAATGCCTTTGATGAAGTTGATTTTGAGAAGAGTCAGAAACATCTTCTAAAGAGTGGAAATATTCTTTTCTCGTCAAAGGGCACATACAACTATGCCACACTATATGATGATAGTATGGGCGAGTGTGTTGCCTCGTCTACCTTTAGTGTGATAAAGCTATTCGATGATAGTTATTTACCAGAGTTTGTATGTTGGTATCTCAATCATCCATCAACACAGCGCACTATAAAGGCTATGTGTATGGGAACATCTGTACAACACATCTCTATATCAAATTTGCATAATATCGAGATACCCACTGTTGATATAGAGTTACAGAGGAAGATAGTAGAGACGGATAGGTTATCGAAACGAGTGGTTGAGATAAATAATAGGCTCACAGAGTTAACGAGGTTAAAAATAGATAAAATGCTAATAAATAAAATTATATAAAATGAAAAAGATTACACAGAAAGAGATTAATCAGGTTGTGTGGAGTGCCTGCGATACTTTTCGAGGTATTATCAACCCACAACAATATATGGATTATATCTTAACAATGCTATTTTTGAAGTATGTTAGTGATATATATAAGGAGAGGCTTAGTTCACACCTTGAGAGGTATAACGGCGACACTGAGCGTGCCGAGCGAGCAATGAGACGTGAGCGATTTATAGTAAACAAAGAGAGTTCTTTTGATTTTCTCTATGACAACCGTAATGCTAATAATATAGGAGAGCTTATTAACATAGCTCTTAGCCGTTTTGAAGAGGATAACCGTGATAAGATAAGCGGTGAAGATGGTAGCGGTGTTTTTCGTAATATAGATTTCAATAGTAGTAACCTTGGAGATGTTAAGGATAAAAACACACGACTAAAACATCTTCTTGACGATTTTAAGCCGCTAACCCTTGATAACTCACACCTAGAGAGTGAAGATGTTATTGGTAACTCGTATATGTTCCTAATTTCGAACTTTGCTAGTGATGCAGGCAAGAAAGCGGGCGAGTTTTACAGTCCTGCCGAGGTCTCAACACTGCTAGCCAAACTAACGAAGAGTGATGCAGGTGCTAGGATATGTGACCCCACGTGTGGCAGTGGTTCGCTACTTATTAAGGCAGGTATTGAGGTTGGCAGCAACGATTTTTCATTGTATGGACAAGAGGCAAACGGCAGTACGTGGGCACTTGCAAAGATGAATATGTTTCTGCACGGTTTTGATAATGCTGTTATACGCTGGGGCGACACTATACGCAACCCAAAACTAAAAGAGGGCGATAACCTTATGAAGTTTAACACCACGGTGGCTAATTTCCCTTTCTCACTCGATAAATGGGGTGCCGAGGAGGCAGCCAGCGACCCATATAACCGTTTTTGGAGAGGAGTCCCACCAAAGAGCAAGGGCGATTGGGCATTTATCAGTCATATGATAGAGACTACCTACGACGATGGAACAGTTGGGGTGATTGCTCCGCACGGTGTACTGTTTAGAGGGTCAAGCGAGGGGCGCATCAGACAGCAAACCATCGAAGAGAATATCTTAGAGGCGGTGATAGGTCTTCCATCTAATCTATTTTTCGGAACAGGTATCCCAGCGGCAATACTCATATTCCGCAAAGGGCGCAACACTAACAACGTGCTGTTTATTGATGCAAGCTCCGACAAATATTATGATAGTGGCAAGAACCAAAACAAACTTACCGATTTTGGTATTGACGAAGTGGTGAAAATGTATCGTAAATTTAAGGCAGGCGAACTGAATGAGGGCGTTGCCGAAGAGAAATTTGCCTATGTAGCCACACGTGAGGAGATAGCCGAGAACGATTATAACCTAAATATCCCTCGCTATGTAGACACCTACGAAGAGGAAGAAGAGATTGATATTGTGGCAGTACAAAAAGAGATTGACAGCCTAGAGGCAGAACTCTCTGAGGTTAAGGTTAAGATGAATGAGTATTTAAGGGAGTTAGGGTATTAAAAAATGAAAAATTATGGACAATATGATAGGAATTAGCAATATAGAAAAATGGATAGTGTCAAGTCTTGAAAATATTTATATGCACTATAGTAAATATGAGGATGTTCGAGTAGTTTGTGATGGAGATACTAATGTAGTTTATGATAATAAAAGTAACACCAAGAGAGTTAAATATTCTGTTGGTGTAACATATAAAGAAATAACACTTTATGATATTATTATTAATGTTAGTATAGGAGCTATTAATAGTAATGTTAGCATAACTTATATTTGCATAGATAATTATGGCACATCATACTCTAAAGCAAATACAGAAAAAGAGGACGATAAAGTGGTGAAAAACAGCGATATAAATGAAGATGCATTTAATCTTGAAGGTACCCTAATAAATAAAATTAATGAGTTTCTTGCGGATTATATAATGGAGAATAATCATGAAAAATAGCAAAAATTTTATTGTCTATACTGTGGTTAATAACGAAATAGCCAATATAATAAAACAGATCTTGGATGACTATAATTTTACAGTTGAGAGTCACCAGATACCAAATAATAATAGCTTATGTTACATAACATCTCTTATTGGTGATGAATATGGAACAAATATAACTATTGATATTGAAACGTTTGAAGAGTATGTTAGGCTTAGAATAATAGAGAGTACTAAGGAGTTTATTTATAGCGACACATACAGACCTATTAGTGAAAATATTACATATTTTGACATAGATAATTTAGAGCTAACAAGTCACCAAAGAGATAATATCGTATCATACATAGAGTTAGTAGTGCAAAACTTTATAGATATAAATAACGGTGAGGATGGAGAAGAAGAAATTAATATCTCAGATCTCAGAACACTGGAGGGTTTAAATCTATATAGTAACAATGATTTTGAGGAATCAATAGCGAAGTTTAGCGAAGCAATAAATAGTAATCCTCAAAATGCCACTGCATTAGGTATGCGAGGTAAAGCATATGTTGATATTGAGCTATTTGATAATGCTATATCTGATTTTAAAAGCGCATTAGATTTAGAGCCAAACAATATTTATTTTCACTATAATTTAGGGTGCGCATACGAAAGTAAAGGCGACTATATGTTAGCAATAGATAGTTACAATAGTACCATATTATTAGATGATAAACTACCTGATGCGTATTTGGGTATTGCTTGGTGCTATAAAGTACTTGCTACTGCTGACCCTTTAAAGAGTAATGATTATTTGATGTTATCCGAAGAGTACAAAATTATTGGGGATAAACTAAAAAATGAGTAATAATGAAAAACATTACAAAACTATATAACGAGTTGCAGGTTCTTCAGCCTTTAAAGGCTGAAGACCAAAAACGCCTTGATGATAAGTTTATGTTAGAGTTTAATTTTAACTCTAACCATATCGAGGGCAACACACTTACCTATGGGCAAACTAAACTACTCCTTATCTTTGGTAAGGTTGAGAGCGAAGAGGGTAATTCGTTTCGTGATTTCGAGGAGATGAAAGCACACGCCGCAGGCTTACGATGGATTAAAGAGCTTGCATCCGATAAAGAGCACCTTATAACTGAGCGAGAAATAAAAGAACTTAACCATATTATCTTAGCCGAAGATTATTATAAAACAGATAAGAACGGAAATCGCTATGAGGTGCACGTGGGGCAGTATAAAACACGTCCTAACTCGGTTATCACAGCTACAGGCGAAGAGTTTGCATACGCATCGCCCGAAGAGACCCCTGCACTGATGTATGACCTTGTTAAATGGTTAGGCGAGGAGATGACGAAAGAGGATGTTTCGCCCATCGAACTTGCTGCGCTGTTTCACTATCGCTATATCCGTATCCACCCTTTCGAGGATGGCAACGGACGTGTGGCACGTCTACTTGTAACCTATATATTGGAGCGTTACAACTACCCAATGGTTATAATAAAAAGCAAGGATAAAGAGCAATATTTAACAGCTCTTAACCGTGCCGATGCAAATGTGGGGCTAACCCCATCTGATGGAGCACTAGCAACACTCGAACAGATTGCACCATTTACAGAGTATATGAAAAAGCAATTAGAGTGGTCGCTAACAGTTGCTATCTCGGCAGCTAAAGGTGAGAGTATCGACGAAGATGAAGATTGGAAGAAGAAACTTTCTATAGAGTTGGGAGATAAAAAAGGGGCACCACGCAGAACAGACGAGTTATCGAGTGAAGTTCGTAGCAAGGTGTATGAGCCATTACTTGACCGCTTACACGACGAAATTTCTCAATTTTTCCCTCTTTTCTCTGATGTTAAATGGGGTTATGAAACAGAAAAAAGTGATGTTTTTCTTTATCAGTTTATAAAGGGAATAAACCAATTTTGCATAATGCGTTTTAGGTTTATTGAAGAGGGTTATAAATATACTATTTACATTGATTGGGAGTATTGGGGCTTAAGAGGTGTTACTTGTAACTACTCTAAACGCTACGATCAGAAACTGAGCGAAGATGAGATAAAGGATATTATTAATAAAGTTGGAAAGAAAATTTCTGAGTACTATGATATTAAACATTTATAAATATGAAAAATAATTACCTTAGAGATATATCGCTCAGATGTGAGGTATGCGGACACGATGATAGGTTTGAGTTTAACGAAGATAAAAGCTATGTTAAATGCAATGCTTGTGGTAAAGAGTATCACAAAGGGATTGACGAACTTAAGGAATTAAATGCTCTTCTTATTTCTGACAATTTAGAGGATATGAAACGAGAAGCGATTCCTGAAATAAAAAAAGACTTAATGAATAGCCTAAAAAAGGCTTTCAAGGGGAATAAAAATATTAAATTTAAGTAATAATGGAAAATACTGATAATTCAACCGATTGGGGATTGATTATATCAATCATAGCACTTGCTTGGGGTTTGTTTACTTTTTGGTTCTATGACAGAAAGACAAAGCGCCAAGAGGAGAAGCTTAATGAATATCAAATCCGTAAAAATAAACAAGAGGAGGAAGAGAGTAAAAAGGCATATGTTGAAGCGAGCTTAACAAGTAAAGGAAAAGGTATATATACTCTTAAAATATTCAACAAAGGGTTATCTGAGGCGAGAAACATAAGAATAGAGTACTCAGACAATGAGAAAGGAAATCTGTATGATGTAATGGATAATAATATTTTTCCGCACAGTCATCTATCGCCTTCTAATGACCATATAGATCTAAATGTAGTTAGATTATCAGGTGTGAAAATGAGTTTTAATATCTTCTGGGATGATGATTTTGAATCCAATAGAGTAAATAATAAACTTCTAACTTTTAATAGATGATGATAAATAACAATATACAACAAGGGTACAAAGATAGCGCAGTTGGTGTTATACCGTCTGATTGGGAAGTTAGGCGATTGGGGGAAGTGTGTGTTCGTTGTGATTATGGGATAAATGCCCCAGCAGTGGATTATTGCGATGAACTGCCAACATATCTCCGTATTACAGATATAGATGAATATGGAAGATATAGCAATGATAAGAAAGCATCGGTAAACTCTACAGATAGTTTTAATTATCTTTTAAATGATGGGGATATTGTTTTTGCTCGAACAGGTGCGACAGTTGGCAAAACATATTTATATAATCTAAAGGATGGGGATTTAGTGTTTGCGGGTTTCCTAATAAGATTTACACCTAATATAAATATTCTAAACCCTTATATATTAAAATCAATCACTGAAACTAAATATTATTGGGATTGGGTTCGTACAATCTCTATGAGGAGTGGACAACCTGGTATAAATTCAAAAGAATATAGTTCTTTGTTTGTGTCTTTGCCCCCATTAGTGGAGCAGGAGCGGATAGCTGAGGTTTTGGGGTGTTGGGATTTGGCTATTGAAAAGCAGGGGGCTTTGGTTGATAAGCTCACTGAGCGCAAACGTGCCCTTATGCAACAACTACTAACACAAAAAAAACGCCTCCCAAACTTCTCTGAACCTTGGAAAACGGTTCAGCTTGGTAACATAGGGGCAACTTATAATGGATTAACAGGGAAGAATAAAGATGATTTTGATAATGGCAACTACTATTATATACCATATGTAAATATTTTCAATAACGGAGTAATTGACACATTAAAGTTTGATAAAGTTAGAATAGGTGACGACAAACAAGTGGCTGTAAAATATGGTGATATATTTTTCACCGTATCATCAGAGACTCCCAACGAGGTAGGTATGTCTTCTGTATTGCTTGATGATATTGAGAATCTGTATCTTAACAGTTTTTGTTTTGGTTATAGATTAAATGATTTTTCTACTTTGTCGCCTAAATTTGCTGCATATTATTTTAGAGGCAATAAATTTCGTAAAAACATTTCGTTACTTGCACAAGGTTCAACGAGATTTAATTTATCGAAAACAGAGGTATTGAAAATTAAACTATTAATCCCAAGTATCGAAGAACAAACAGCAATAGCAGAGATATTAACAACAGCGGACAGAGAG